>JASFSK010000698.1:0-3190 GCA_050114455.1 Desulfobacterales bacterium
TTCCCCGGAATTCTGATACGCATGTTTGCTTTTCGAAATACTTCATCAATATCAGCAACAACTATGCCATTGCGTTATTGCGAACCGGTACATCGCTCATAGCTTTACCGCTTGGGGCTTGGGCGCTGTTTCTCCTCTCATTTTTAAGTACAACGCCGAAGGATAGTCATCATATTGACGACCGACGGGGAGAATCGGTCTTTATTCGTCAAAAATTTGACCGCTTGAGTCAATCAATGAAGTGACCTGCTAAATAGCAGGTTTGTATTATAAGAGACACAATTGTAATTGTGGGGTTTGGTTTCAAGTTGGGCGCAAAAAGGGCATAGCGGATGGAAAACGGAGGGTGGAGGACGGAAGACAGATGACGGGGGCAGGTGTCAGTTGCAACAAATCATAAGACACTTAATGTGGAAGGCGGAATGTGGAAAGCGGAATATAGTGTAGATTGGTTGAGGATGGATTTCGGGACCGCCGTCGCACAACAGGGTGGATCTCGCGCCATCAACCATATGAAATGCGAACTTGGAGAGAATAGAGCAAAGAGCATGGGGGCATTAAATGCGGAAGTCGGAATACGGAAGACGGGATGAGGGCGAAAAGTTTATTGAACTTTTCAATGGCAAGTGCAGGAGGAACAAGAGGAGTGCTCTTTTCTCTCTTCCGAATTTCAATGTCAGTCATCCTGCCTCTGCCTTCTGTCTTTGGATGTATGATCAGGGCGCGATAGTTGTGCCAGCCTCGGGTTTGCCGGTGATGATGTTTGAAAGGGTTTGGGAGCCCTGCCACTTCACAATATGAACCCGGGGCACCTGTCGTTGTAGGGCTTCAAAGGCTGATTCTATCTTCGCAACCATGCCGCCTTTGATGATACCGCTTGCAATGAGCAATTGTGCTTTTTGGGCAGATAGGATGGATTGAAGTTGATCATCGACCAGGACACCGGGTACATCCGTGAAGAATACCAGATCGGTGCAGTGTATCGCTCCAGCGAGTGCCGCTGCAGCGCTGTCGGCATTGACATTGTAGCTTTGGCCCATCTCATCGGCGGAGATGGGTGAAACCACTGGTACTTGGCCAGCCTTTAAGCTCTCCAAAACGACCTCTGGATTCACGCTTTCGATCGTACCGACAAAGCCGAGTTCCCGTCCTTTGCGAGTCAAAGGCTTTACGATGAATAACTGCCGGCTTTTACCGGAGAGAGAGCGGCAGATCACCCCGCTTTTTTTCAACCACGAAACAATTCGTGGATTGATGGTATCCGAAAGAACCGCCTCGACGATTTTGATGTCTTCAGCATGGGTCACTCGGATGCCGTCTATGAATTCGGTCTTGCGGTTGGCCTCTTTGAGCGCTTGAGATATTTCTGCCCCGCCGCCGTGGACGATGACAATTTCGGATTCGCGGGTGGACTTGATTGCAGCTGCAAGATCTTTAAAGCCAGGCTCATCAACAAACGCCCGGCCGCCGATTTTAATAAGGATTCTGGATTGCATCTGATTTGTCATTTTTCCGGTTACATATTTTCGAGTACTTCTACGCCCAGTAGATTCAGGCCGTTTTTAAGCACAACGGCCGTTGCCTTAATCAGGGCCAATCTGGCTTCGGTAAATGGCTCATTTTCGGCCTTCAATACCGGATGTTTATTGTAAAACTGGTTAAACGCCTTGGCCGTGTTGAAGATATGGACTGCAATTTTAGAAGGGTTGAGATCTTCAACAGCGGTTTTTACCTCCTGGGGAAAATCGATTAGTTTTTGAAGCAGCTGGACTTCTTCAGCGTTTCCGAGAAGCAAAAAATCAGGCTTATGCCATTTGTTCCGGCTGCCTTCCGCTTTTTCCAGTATGCCGCAGATCCTTGCATAAGCATACTGGCAGTAGGGGCCGGTGAATCCGTCAAACGATATTGACTCCTGCGGGTCGAAGTTGATGCTCTGGTTGGGTCGTACTCGTAGCAAGTAGAATTTGATGGCACCAATTCCGATTTTTTCTGCCCGGTTCTTGACTTCATCATTTGAAAGTTTTTCTTCAGGATCACGACGACGGATTTCAAGCTTAGCCAGGTTAATCATCGCCGCAATAAGATCGTCAGCATCGACAATTTTGCCTTCCCTGGACTTCATTTTTCCTTCCGGCAGGTACACCATACCGTAAGATAGGTGATAACAGTGTCTGGCCCATTCATAGCCCAGAGCATGCAGGATGGCAAAGAGGCATTTGAAGTGATATTCCTGTTCACTACCCACAACATAGATGGAATAGTCTAAATTGTGATCGGTGATTTTTAGTATGGCGGTACCGATATCCTGGCTAATATACAGGCTGGTGTCGTCAGCGCGGAGTACGGTCACCCGTTTTAGTTCCCCATTCTGATCGCGGCCAAATTCATTTTCGGGCAAGAAAAAGACGGTGTTTCCGTTTTGATCAATGGAAAACGCTTTTTTTTCCACGCCCTGTTGAATAATATTTTTGCCGAGTTTATAGGTGTCGGACTCATAGTAGAAAACATCAAACACAAGCCCGAAACGGCGGTAAGTTTCCGCAAAGCCGTCATATACCCAGCCGTTCATCATTTTCCACAATTTGATGGTATCCGTATCACCGGCTTCCCATTTTTGAAGCATTCGCTGGATTTCATCATCGAGATTATCGTCGTTTTCGGCTTCTTGGGCATAACGAACATAGTATTTACCGACAAAGTGATCACCTTTTATTCCTTCCGACGCCGGGGTTGTGCCCCTTCCCCAGCGTTGCCAGGCCAGCATGCTTTTGCAAATATGAACCCCGCGGTCATTGACCAAATTGGCTTTGACGACCCAGTGCCCGGTAGCCTGGTACATATTGGCAATCGCCATTCCCAGCGCACCATTGCGCAGATGCCCCAGATGCAGGGGTTTATTGGTATTGGGTGCGAGATACTCGACCATAGCGCGTTTGCCTTGGCCCATGTCCGACGAGCCGTAGACAGCATCCCGATCGATAATGTGTCTACACACATCGCCAAACAGTACATTGCAGGCGATTTTCAGGTTGATGTAAGGACCGGCAGCATTGATTTCAGTGATGACATCATCCGGTTGAAGACAATCAACAATATTGGCCGCTATTTCAGCCGGCGGTTTGCGAAACTGTTTTGCCAGGGGGAAACATCCGACGGCAAAGTGACCCATCTCGGCATTTGGGGGATAACC
>JASFSK010000699.1:0-3176 GCA_050114455.1 Desulfobacterales bacterium
GCATGACTGCGGAACAACAGGCCAAACTGTTCCAGGCCTTTTCCCAGGCCGACACCTCGACCACACGAAAGTACGGCGGCACCGGGCTGGGGCTGACCATCAGTAAACGCCTGGTCAACATGATGGGCGGAGAGATTTGGATTGAAAGCGAGCCTGGTCAGGGCACCACATTTCATTTTACGGCTGACTTTGGTCTGGGAAAGGAAACCGTAAAAAGACGCTTTGAGCCGGCGCCGGATCTCCGGAGCCTGAAGGTGCTGGTGGTCGATGACAATGCCACTTCCAGAGAGATTTTGCAGGATATCCTGGAGTCGTTTTCCTTCGAGGTCTTTCTGGCGGCATCCGGCAAAGAGGGCCTGGAAGAGATCGAAAGGGCCGATAAGGAAAAACCGTTTGGGCTGGTGATCATGGACTGGAAGATGCCGGGAATGGACGGCATCGAAGCCTCCCGGCGCATTAAAAATCACCCGAAATTGATTAAAATTCCCGCCATCGTCCTGGTGACCGCCTATGGCCGCGAAGAGGTCATGCGGCAGGCCGATGACATCGGATTGGATGGCTTTCTGCTCAAGCCCGTCAACTCCTCAGTGCTCTTTGACGCCATCATGCAGGCTTTGGGAAAAGAGGTTCAAGATGTGTCTCGCCAGGATCGAGAAAAAAGCCATCATGCTGATGAGTCCACAGCTCTTTCCGGAGCCCGGGTGCTTCTGGTGGAAGATAATGAAATCAATCAGCAGGTGGCGCGGGAAATTCTGCAAGGCGCGGGACTCAAGGTGACGGTGGCGAATAATGGGCGGGAAGGTGTCGACGCGGTTATAAATAGCCCATACGATGCCATCCTGATGGATATTCAAATGCCGGTGATGGATGGTTATGCCGCTACGCGGGAAATCCGAGATCTGACATCCGAAATTCGCAATGTGCCGATCATCGCCATGACAGCCCATGCCATGGCCGGTGATGAACAAAAAAGCCTGCAAGCCGGTATGAATGGTCATGTTACCAAACCCATAGATCCGGAACAACTGTTTACCACCTTGCAGAAATGGATCAAGCCGGTTGCTGAGCGGGTGGTCATTCAAAAACCACTAGCAGCTGATGTTCCTGAAAAGCCTGATTCGCCGGTACCGGACGAGGACGCGCTCCCGGAATCCTTGCCGGGATTCGATCTTACTGCTGGTTTGGGACGCTTGATGGGGAACAAGCGCCTTTACAAAAAGTTGCTGGTAGATTTCGGTACAAAATACACACAAGCAGCCCGTGAAATCCGCGGGGCTTTGGATGCAAGAGATTTTGGCAAAGCCCACAGCCTGGTACACAATTTGAAAGGGTTGGCCGGAAATCTGGAAGCCAGAGACCTTCAGGCGGCAACCGTGGCAATGGAAAAACTGATTAAAGGACAGACCGAAGAGACCATCTCCGACGAAGAATTGAACCTGAAATTTTCGAATCTGGAAGACGCGCTCAACCGGGCGCTTCAAGCGGTTCAAATTTTAAGTCCCAGGCCTGAAAAGGTGGCGGCCACCGAGAGCAATGCCGCCGATGTGTCGCAAATCCCCCCCGAACGGGCAAAAATAGCGGCTGAAAGTATCACAGAAGCGGCTGAAATGGGCGATGTCGCTCAAATCCAGTCAATCGCCAGTGAGCTGAGGTCCGAATATGATGCGTTGGCCCCCTTCTGTGAGAAATTGGTCCAATTGGCGGAGGATTTTGACTTCGACGGAATTCAGAAACTTGTGCAAGAGCTCGTCGGCTAGATCGAGTTACGGAACGGCTCTGATATGTTCTAAAAATGATAAGCGAAAATATAACTCTTCTTGTTTTAATATGATCGTTCATTGAATACGGCGATCAACCGGCGATTATAAATCAATGAAAAGAGTCCTCATACTACTAGTACTCATCTTTTTTTCCTGGTCGATTTCTAAAGGCATGGAAAATAATGCGGAGAAGGAAATCCTTCATTTGTTTGGCTACCTGGAAAATTCTAATTGTGAATTTAACCGCAATGGTTCCTGGTACAGTCCGTATGAGGCGGCGAAGCATCTAGCAAGAAAATACCGCTGGTTGGTAAACAAAGGTCTAATCAATTCAGCCGAGCAATTTATTGAACGAGCCGCTTCCCGAAGTAGTTTCAGTGGTGAGTCCTATCTGGTGAGGTGCGGCAATTCAAGTCCGATCAAGAGTTCTGACTGGTTCACAGACGAATTGAATAACTTTAGAGAAACCTACAACTCAACGAAATAATAAATGTAAAAGATCCAGGCGGCTCAATCCATGAACTGCCCGGCGTTGACGTCCAGCACCAAACCGGTGATGTGGCGCGCAGTGACAGGTGACAGCAGAAAACCGGCCGCCTCGGCGATGTCTTCCGGCAGGCTCATACCACCCAAAAGCGATTTGGCGGTGATGGCATCCAGCAGTTCACGTGGCATGGTGTCTGTCATATCCGACTCTACCGGCCCGGGAGCGATGGCGTTGACACGAACCTTGGGTGCTAACCAATTGGCAAAATTTTTGGTGAGTCCAATTACGGCCGCCTTCGAGGAAGAATAATGTGGAGAGACGGCCCGGGCCGTGCGGCCGGAAATGGAGGCCATGTTCAATATGGATCCGCCGCCCTGTTCAATCATCACCGGGCCAGCCACTTGGCAGCATAAAAAAACGCCTTTGAGGTTTACGGCCAACACAAGGTCCCACTCTTCAGGTGTCACCTGCTGCCAGGGTGTGGGCGGGCAAATCCCGGCGTTGTTGACCAGGTAGTCCAGCCTTCCGGTTTCAGCCTTGGCTTTGTTGCACATGGCGATAACTTCTTTTTTGGAGGTGACATCGCAGTGGGTGTAGGTGACCTTGACTGTGTGTTCGGAAGCCAGACCCGCAGCCGCTTTTTGCCCTACTTCATCATCGATATCGCCGATTATGACGGCCGCTCCGCGGGCGGCCAAATGGTTTGCGATGGCCAACCCGATGCCGCGTCCACCACCGGTGACAACAGCTGTAGCGTCTTTGAAACTCATTTCGCACCTCGCTTGGTTTAATTCTTAATTTTTCAGACTTTTGTAACGTATTAGTTGTACAGGAAACTTTAAACCCGCCATTTTTCAAGCTAATAGATGACGTTCGGGGTACCACATCAGCCTGTATCAAATTGGGGTATATGGACCTGAGCAATGTTG
>JASFSK010000700.1:0-3173 GCA_050114455.1 Desulfobacterales bacterium
TTACTTTTATCGGAAGCTTATCAAGGAAATCCCAGCATTGCAAACAGGGCGGCTGGTGGAGTTGGGAAGTGGTGCCGGCTTTCTCAAAACGCTACTGCCTGCGGTTCTGACTTCCGATGTCGTGCCTGTAAATGACCTGGATTTTTGTTTCTCGGCAGAAACCATGCCGTTTGAAGATGGCAGCATCGATGCGTTTTTGATGGTTGACGTTTTTCACCATATCCCTGACACCAATGCCTTTCTCCACGAGGCCAAACGGTGTCTGGTACCTGGTGGTCGTCTCATCATGGTTGAGCCGGCCAATACCACATTTTCACGATTGATTTTCAAGCGGTTTCATCATGAGCGCTTTGAGCCCAAGGCCGGTTGGGGGCTTGAATCCAGAGGTCCGCTGTCATCTGCGAATGGCGCCTTGCCATGGATTGTATTTGTCAGGGATCGATTTGGTCGATTGGCGAGGGAGCATCCTGCCTTATCGGTATTAAAAACCGAAATACACTCACCGTTTAAATACCTGTTGACCGGAGGGCTTTCCTTCAAAAGTCTGGCGCCAGGTTTTTGTATTCAAACCCAGGATGGCATTGTCGAAAAGGTATTGTCCCCTATAATGGGATGGTTGGGCATGTTTTGTACCTTCGTTGTCGAGCGCCGGGATGAAAACGGGCACCGGGAAATTTCATAGAATGAATCTTCATCACAAAGTGGCGGTTGATTTTCATTGAGCTTCGTTGGCTTAGCTCACAATTGGAATTATGCCAGGATGATTCTACCATAACAATTCGCAGGTGACTATCCGGAGGACCGGGTGACTAAATAGCATATATACCGAATTCTCAACGCAATTGACGCCTTAAAAATTTTCCGGTTGGTGTTTTCGGTACTTCCTTGATAATTTCAACTATACGGGGATACTTAAAAGCCGCCAATTTTTGTTTGCAAAATGAAATTAGCTCATCTGGGGTGACCTTGTCTTTGTGGTCGTCAACCAAGGCAACAAATGCCTTGACCGTCTCACCCCGGTAATCATCGGCAACACCGACCACGGCTGCTTCTTTTACTGCCGGATGCTGATAGAGAACGTCCTCGACATCCCGCGGCCAGACCTTGTAGCCGGATACATTGATCAAGTCCTTTTTACGATCGACGATGTAGCACCATCCCTGGGCGTCCATTTTAGCAACATCACCGGTGTAAAATCGCCCGTTTTTTATCGCATTGGCGGTTTCATCCGGTTTTTCCCAATAGCCGTCGGTGATACCAGGACCGGCGAGCACCAATTCCCCTTCTTCACCGACCGGCATCTCAATAGCCGGATTTTCAAGATCCACGATCCAGGCGTCATGTCCGGGGGACACCAACCCGACGGATAGAGCACCGCTATGCTCATCAACCGGCCCTGTCATATCCAGAGGCGTGAGGGTCGCCGGCGAGGAGCTTTCAGTCAGCCCATAGACGTTGTAGATCGTCAATCCCATTTCATCCTTGAATCTCTTGACGGTGCTGGGAGAAACCGGCGCACCACCACTGTATGCCTTGACAAACCGCGAAAGATCGTAGTGTTTGAGTCGTGGATGATTCAAAATGGCGATGTAGACCGTAATAGAGGCCACGGTGAACGTTACGCGATATTTTTCGATCAACCTCAACGTTTCCTCAGCATCAAAGCGTGCGAAAACAACAATGGGAATGCCCAGGTGAAATGCAATGGCCTGATGGGCCACAATACCTGTGATGTGAAACAACGGCGCCACGCCCAGTATGACGTCATCGCGGGTCAAGCGGCAGGCCTCCTGATAAACGACAGCATTGTGAAGCACATTGCAATGACGGATAACCGCTCCTTTGGCGGGACCGGTGGTCCCGGAGGTATACACCAGATAGGCCATGTCGGAAGATTCGGGAGAAACCACTGATGATTTCTGATCCATATGGGTCCGAACCAGTTCCATAAAATCCTGGGTTTCGGAAAAAGTCTGTTTTCCCATCCCTTTGAATTGTTTGGGCCGATTCTGGTCCGACCCCAGCAGGTCCAGCGGCGATGTGGTAATGACCGTCATGTCCGGCCGCCCCTGAAGCGCTGCGGCAGCCTGACCTGTATAAATATCGTCCTGGCAGATGAAATAACGCGCTCCGCAGTCATTCAAATAATGCTTGAGATCATCCGCCGTATACATGGGGTTGAGCGGAACAACGACGCCGTTTCGCATCCAGATTGCCAGGCAAGCTATTACGGCCTGGGGAATATTCTGCATGACCACGATCACCCGATCGACGCGACCGACACCCATCCCAGCTAGGGCGGCGCTCAGAGCAGTGGCCATATTCTGAATTTCCCGGTAATTTAGGGTCCGGTCAAAATAATGGAGACAGGGATCCGCCGGCCAGGCTGAGGCCGCGTGCAAAAAGGCATCCAAAACACTATGGCCAGGGACTGTCAAGTTGCTGGGCAACCATTGCGGATAGGTATTCAACCAGGGCTTTTGATCATAAAACGAGCCCATATTGCTCTCCTCACTAGCCCATTATCGAACAAGATGTTGCAAGTAGATGAAGATTTTAGGTTTCAGCAATTATAAAATTTCAAATAACAAAATACAAATACCAAACAAATCACAATGACCGATCCTTCTAAAACGAACCAAATAAATGGCTTTTGATTTTATTCGAGAATTGAATTTTGTATTTTGGAATTTATTTGTAATTTGGTGCTTGTAGATTGTTCTTTTCAATCTATCCAGGTTAGAGGGTGATTCTTTTTACCTTTTTCTTTTTTCTGGAATCCCCGCCAGGGCTTTGGCAAGCTTTACCTTCTCCGCCAATTTTCCTTCCCGAAAAATCATAATCCGCTGGGCCTGGGGAGATCCGGCGCCATGCATGGACTCGACCATGGCAGTGCCGCCGGTCATGGCCTCGATCAAACGGCCGATCTTGATACGGTCTTTGACCGGTATATCAGCTACACCGCTAAAGTACTTGCGAACCAAGTGTCCGACATCTTCGCTTTTAAGGTCATATTCACTGGGCAGGGTCGCAATAAATCCACCCGCTATATCAGTGGCCAGGCGGGCCACCTCGAAGTGGAAGCGGGTGACATTTTGCTTGCACACATTTGCCAGCATGGTATCCACCATGTAAGCGCCCGAAGGTGTCGGCGTACCTTCTGCAGAACAGGC
>JASFSK010000701.1:0-3167 GCA_050114455.1 Desulfobacterales bacterium
ATAGCCGAACGAACCGTAATAAGGGTGTTCCTGAATGGCCATTAATTGGATTGTATTGTAGCCCCCATCGACTATTCGGGGGATGATATTCGAAGAAAACTCCCGGAATGATCCAATTTTTTCTTCCTGCTGGGCCATGCCGATGTGGGCTTCATAAATATAGGGTGCTTCGGAAGGTCGTTGAAACTTTTGACATTTCCACTGGTAAGCAGCGGCAGGGCGCCATACCTGGGCATTAAAAATGAAGGTTTCCGGATCCTGGACCACCCGTCGGGCATAGGCGGGAATACGGTCCCCCTTGCCCTTCGGCCAATGAATGCGCAGTCGATATAAATCTTCATGCTTGAAAGTATTTGGGGGAAGACGGATTTCCCAGATGCCCTCGCTCAGGCGTTTGAGTGAATAGGCTTCGTTTTCCCGCCAGCCGGTCATATCCCCGGTCAAGAAGATCTTATCGGCATTTGGCGCCCACTCCCGAAAAACCCATTGATTGTTTTGAAAATGAAGGCCAAAGAACTCATGGCCCTGGGCAAAATCGGCAAGGGTCGTTATTCCACCCGTCAACCGGGCCTCGGTTTGATTGATCTTTAACAGTCGCCGCTGAATTGTTCTCTGGTAGGGTTTTAAAAAGGGATCGATGGTTAAAAGACGGTCCAAGGCCTCTTGAACTTGATCCTCTGAAGTCGAATTAGATTGATGGGTCGATCCGGTCATTTTTTTTATCGAGTGTACAGCACGCTCGGAGCCAGTTGCCCCCTCATATGACTTATTCTTAGTGCCTTTTCAGCAGGTCTGACTGATTGGTGGGAGCGGCTTTCCAGCCGCGATTTTAAAGGATAAAGTTCCATTTCAATCGCGGCTGGAAAGCCGTTCCCACAGGCCAAAAAAACAATCGATTCAAGGCTGCAAAGTTTCTTTTAAGATCAGAATGACCGGTGTTCGGTTCAGGAGTCGCACCCGTGTGAAAGCCACAGACTTGTGTTACTGTAAATCGGAAATCAGATCCGAGCATTTTTGGGCGGCTCCCGGTGCATCGTATGCATAACCGTCGGCGCCAATCTGATCCGCAAAGGCCTGGGTCAGGGGTGCCCCGCCAACGATAATTTTTACGCTTTTGCGCAGACCGGCTTCCTCGAGAGCATCAATGGTGTTTTTCATTTCCACCATGGTCGTGGTCAGCAATGCACTCATGGCCAGAACATCCGGATTCGTCGTTCTAATCGATTCAAGGAATTTCGCCGTGTCAACCGAAATACCCAGGTCTTCGACTGTAAAGCCCTGGCCCTGAAGCATCATGGTCACCAGGTTTTTGCCAATGTCGTGAAGATCGCCTTTGACGGTGCCGATGACCACGGTGCCTTTATTTTCTGTGGCCTTTCCAATCAGTTGATCTTTGAAATGGTCCAGTGCCGCAGACATGGTTTTGGCGGCAACCAACATCTCCGGAATATAAATTTCTCCGCTTTGAAATTTTTTGCCGACCGTTGTCATCGCAGGGATCATACCGGCATCGACCACCTCGCCCGCCTGGCGACCGGCATCGATTTCGGCTTGGGTCAATTCAATCAATCGCTCGACATTTTTGCCCAACATGGCTGCCATGAATTCTTCGATATTCAGATCGACAGTCTTAGGGGCCGCATCGATTTTCGGCTTGCCGGTGAAAGTCCAGATTTTTCCCTTGATTTTCCCTTCTTCCAGTTCGATGGGATAAGCGCCGAATTCAAAAGTGGCGTCGAAAAGCGCCTTCATGTTCTCCACAGGCACATAGTCGGGAATGGAGTTGGATGAGGAGACCATGTAACCGCCGCCGGGCCCGATGGTCCGGATTCTTTCATACACTTCAGCACGGACATCCTCCGGCGTCCCCAGCGTCAGGGTCGAGTCCAGGTTAATATTTCCGAGCAGGCACAAGGATTTGCCCCACTTTTTCTTTACTTCGACAATGTCCATGCAATTGGGCTGTATGGGGTGATAACCGTGAAAACCACAATCGATCAGGTCTTGCAACACCTCGCTGCAGTCGCCGTCACTATGATAGATAAACCCGAGACCTCGATCACGGCATATATCCCCCATTTTTTTATACCAGGGGAAAAGATACTTCCTCAAAAACTTCGGGTTGACGAGAAGACCGGTGTTATGGGCGATGTCATCCGGGTTGGCCACCGCACCGACACACGGGTGCTCGATCAGCCGCTGAAACGTATCGAATTGGATATTGCCCACTTTTTCGAATACGGCGGCGGCAAGCTCCTCATCGGTTTCGAGCGTATTGAAAAAAACTTCCGCGCCCATTAACATCCATACCGGGGTGTAAATCTTTCCCAACAGCGGCATGGCTTTCATTCCGGAAGGGAGGATGTTGTCATATGTTTCCCAGATCGAGAAATCAAAATCGTCCGCGGTGGGCCATGCATATTTTTCAAATGCTTCCCAGCTGGTGATGACACCCTCGTGTTCATGGGCCCATTGGCGGGTTCGCCCTTCACCAAGGGAGGTTTGAGCCGTTTCTTCGTTTGTGGTAATCCCTTCCGTGTCACCGAACCCGGCATAGAAACCGGCAACCTCCGTCACATAATCGAACCCTGCGGTCTGAAAAAACGCGACCTGATCTTGCGGGGTTTCCACTTTTTTTCCCATGAATGCATTTTTAATCAATGGGTCGATATGAAAATCCCCCAATGGGACCCTGTCTGGCTCTTTACAATTGAGGGTTTTCAGAACGCGTTCAAAATCCGGTATCTTTTGTGTTGTCATATTTCAGATTCCCCATTCTAAAGTTAGATTGTTAATACCTGAATCTAAATGGCAGATCAACGCAGCATCAAAGAGGGCAGCCATAAGGACAGCTGCGGGAAGGCCATCGTGATGGCCAGGGCCACAAATGTCAACCACAGATACGGCAAATTAGCCTTGTATATCCGGGTGACGCTGATTTCGTCGCCGACCACGCCTTTCATGTAGAAGATGGAGGGGCCGAAGGGCGGCGACAGATAGGAAATGTGCATGTTCATACAAAAGACAACCCCAAACCAAACCTTGGAAAAACCTAAGGTTTCAATGATGGGTACGAACAAAGGCATACACAAAAAGACGATGCCCACCCAATCGAGAAACATGCCCAAAAAGATCATGATGAGCTGCATCCCGATAATAACGCCCCA
>JASFSK010000702.1:0-3160 GCA_050114455.1 Desulfobacterales bacterium
GTCTTTGTCACCGAGGTGATTTTTACCGAATTGGCCCGTCGCGTAACCATGTGCCTTGAGCAGACCCGCAATCGTCGGATCCTCCTCGCGCATACCCAGATCGGCTCCCGGCAAGCCGACCTTTGATAGCCCGGTGCGAAAAACGCTCTGGCCCATTATAAAGGATGACCGTCCGGCGGTGCAGGACTGCTCACCATAGTAATCGGTAAACATCAAACCCTCATTGGCAATCCGGTCGATGTTGGGAGTTTGGTAGCCGACGAGCCCACGTGTGTAGGCGCTGATATTGGACTGTCCAATGTCGTCACCCCAGATAACCAGGATATTTGGTTGATCTGCGGCAGCGGCTGATGCAAGCCCGCCTGAAACGAATGCTAACGAGAGAAACAATGATAAAATAAGGTGTTGTTTTCGCATAAAGCGCTCCTTTCGTTTTGGGTTACAACGCTGGTGGATATGGTGGGAATATTCGATGAGATGGACTTAGGCTAAGTATCGATTTATATGGTGTCAAATAATTTTAACTTCATTGGAGATTCCAGCATTGAATTTGCACGCCGGCGATACTTTTCCTGCACACCGTGATTTCATCGAACTCAAGATTTCTTCAAAATTCGGTAAGGTTGTTGGATCACCTTTTTCTTGACAAATTGACATATTTATCCCATGCATAACGAATCTCGGAAAACAGATTTGGTTGATACGGACTCTTTTGATGGTCAGCGGCGAAGCCGACACCTCTATTGTTGCTTCGAAAATTATAAAACCCGAAGGAATGGTCACATGCCCGCGTATGCAATCCCCGACCCGGAATCCCTGCATCGGGAAATTCGGGCGTCTCATGAACGCTGCCGGCAACTCGGCGTAAACCCGAATGATACCCGCAATCTTTTGCAGAACCGGCTGACACCTGAAGAATTGGCATTCCGATTTGAGCAAAACCGCGAATTTCTGGAAATTGCGATCGCCCAAATCGAAGAGCTTTACCAATTTGTCTCGGGGGCGGGCTTTGCCGTAAATATCGCCGACAACGAAGGCTACATCCTTCACATCATCGGTGATGAGCCGGTGCTGGCTGAGCTAGCGGAAGGAAATTGCTGTCCGGGCTATCGTTGGACGGAAAAAGATGTGGGCACCAGCGTCATCAGCCTGGCCCTGGCCCGGCAAATTCCGGTTCAGATTAACGATGATGAGCATTTCTGTCGACGGGGCCATGGCCACACCTGCTCCGCATCACCCGTCTTCGACCCGGAAAACCAGATGGTCGGCGTCATCGCCCTGTCCGGTGATGCCGCTAAAGTTCATCCCCACACCCTTGGGATGGTGATTACCGCAGCCCGCGCCATTGAAAATCAATTGAGAATCCAAAAAACTTCCAAGGAGTTGAAGCTGCACAACAACTACATGCGCGCCATTGTAGATTCCATCGACAGCGGGGTTATGACCATCGATAGAAGCGGGGTTATCAACAATATAAACCATCAAGGACGACGGATACTTCAATGGGGCGCTCCTCTGGATGGACATCGGGTGTCCGAAATTTTTGGCAATCAAATAAATTTCCACAAGCTCATACGAGCCGGATTCGATTTTAATGATCGTGAAGTTTTTGTCCGAACGCCGACCCGGAGCATTCATCTGATATGCACCGCCAAACCCATCCTGGACGCGGCCGAAAAAATTCAGGGAACCATTCTTGTCTTCAACGAGATCAAACGGATCCGAAAGCTTCTCAATGAGATGGCCGGCACCCAGGCCAGGTTTACATTTGAAGATATCATTGGCGTCAGTCCTGCCATTCAGGAAGCCAAGCGGATGGCAATGATTGCCGCCGTGAGTAAATCCTCTATTTTGCTGCTTGGTGAGACCGGCACGGGAAAGGAGTTATTTGCCCAGGCGATTCACAACCACAGCGCACAAAGAGACCATCCATTTATTGCCATCAACTGTGCCGCCATACCGAGAGAACTGCTCGAAAGCGAGCTATTTGGTTATGTTGAAGGTGCATTTACCGGTGCGCTCAAAGGCGGACGACCGGGCAAATTTGAACTGGCCGACGGCGGTACCCTGTTTCTGGATGAAATTGGAGATATGGCCACCGACATGCAGGTGAAGCTTCTGCGGGTACTCCAAACCGGAGAGGTCTGCAGGATCGGCGACCACAAATCCACCCGAATTGATATCCGGATTGTTGCAGCCACCAATGTCCACCTTAAGCAGGAGGTTGACCGCAGAAATTTCAGGGAAGACCTTTTTTACCGTCTCAATGTTTTCCCCATCACGATTCCGCCGCTCAGAGAAAGGCCCGAAGACATCGCCCCGCTGTCCAATCATATTTTAAACCGGTGTACCCAAGTGGCCGGCAAACAGGGCATGCAGTTTACATCCCGGGCCAGGCAGACCTTAGCTAATTATGGCTGGACTGGAAATGTCAGGGAATTGGAAAATGTGGTTGAAAGGGCGGTCAACCTGGCCGAAGGGGATACAATCGGGGCAGATCTGTTGGGCATTTTTCCTTCCGCCGGGGAAAGGCAGAATGTCAGGTCCCAACGCGGCTTGCGCCTTGCGGAAGTGGAAAAGCGGGCCATCGCCGAGATCCTGAAAGAAATGCATTTTAATATGTCCAGGGCTTCTAAGTCTCTGGGCATCTCCAGGGCAACTTTATACAACAAAATAAAAAAATATAAACTCTCAACCAATCGCCAAAGTGTATAAAATTTGGACATGTAAAAAATTTAGACAATATTTATATAATCATATATTACAAATATTTATCCAAAAAATTGTTCTATTTATGTATAAATTTTAGATTTGGGGTAGATTGATGCCATATCGTCTATTATTGCAAAAATACTTATAATTGAAGTGAGTTACGACCTGAACTGACCACCGATACAAACCCAAATTATATTGGCATAATCTTTGCGTTTATTTTGTGAATTGAATACATTTTTTAAGTTGCTCAATAGACCAGCGGATAACAGGTCTGCAACTACCACCCAAACCCGCCAGACCTGAGAAATCCACTCAAACTTGAAACGAAACACGAAACTGAAGGAGGTTTATTATGATCGACCGCAAAATGGGAAGACGCGAATTCATGAAAGTCACGGGGGGCGCTATCGGAGCGACCATGATCGCAGGTCCCGGAGCTGTCTTT
>JASFSK010000703.1:0-3156 GCA_050114455.1 Desulfobacterales bacterium
ACAGTATGGCAACGATCCAGACCATGGTGTTTTCCCGGTTAAAAAGTTAAGAATCCAAGCCTACAGAATCCGGCATAGAGCATACTCCCGATTGGCAAAAAGAAAAGCTAACTCCGTGTACTCTGTGTCTGGTGAAAAAATGTCACTGTTAGCATAAATACCAGCTTGAGCGCCTTCAGCTCGTGCCTCGCCGCAACACCTTTCCCGATGTAGCCCCTGTAGTTCTTCCGTCCTCGACGGCGATTTCACCGTTGACGATGACCCAGCGAATCCCTTCGGGCGCCCGGGAGGGATCCTCGAAGGTCGATTTATCAATGACCGTCGCCGGATCGAAAACGACGAGATCGGCGTCCATCCCCTGACGCAGGATTCCTTTTTGAAAAAGTCCGAAAGTTTGAGCAGGCAGTGAAGTCATTTTGCGGATCGCATCCTCAAGGGTGATAACTCCTTTTTCACGTGCATAACGCCCCAAAACTCGGGGAAAGGTACCCGTCATTCTCGGATGCGGTTTGGCGGAGCCGAAGCCCGGGACACCGTCCGAGCCGATCATTGTGCCGGGGTCTTTCAAAATTCGTTCGATATCTTCGTCATCCATCATAAAAATGATAATGCCCGCTTCCATCTGCTCTTCGATGACCAGGTCGAAGTAGACGTCAAAAGGTTCTTTGCCCGTCATACTGGAAATCTCGGCAATCGATTTGCCGACAAAATCCGGGTGGCGGGGAGAGGCGCTAATAATGATGTTATCGAAACCGGCCCCCCCGATGAGATTTTCCCAGGCGCTGTCCGCTTCGCTCTCAATCTCTTCTCGAATTTGCCGGCGCACGGCGGGGTCTTTGAGCTTCTCGGAATACTGCTCGGCGCCCTGTGCTTGGATGTGCGGCGGTAGTGCGGCCGGCAAAAATGTGCCGCCGGCTCTGTAAGGGTACTGGTCCCAAGTAACCACGAGTCCTTCTCGGCGGGCCTGTGAAAATGTCTTAAGCGTTAGTTTGCTGTTGCCCCAGTTCTTACGGCCTGCAATTTTGTGATGGGCGATATGGGCAGCAATGTCGGCCTCACGGGCTATTTCTAGAGTTTCGTCGATGGCTTGCATTTCATGATCACCCTCGCTACGCATGTGGGTTGCATACATGCCCCCTTGTTTTGCAGCAACTTTTGCCAACGCGATGACCTCGTCGGTTTCGGCATAATTGGCTGGAACGTAGATCAAACCTGTGGAAAGCCCAAATGCACCTGCTTGCATCGCTTCTGCGGTCATTTCTTTCATTTTCGTCATTTCAGCTTCGGAAGGAGCACGGTTTTCAAACCCGATTACCCCAATGCGAATGGTCCCGTGGCCCACCAGTGGAACCACATTGATCCCAAGTTTGGCGCTATCCAGCCTCTTTAGATATTGGGCGAAAGACCGCAGGGACCAAAAGTCATCATCTAGGTTGGTTCCCCCCATGAGGGCTGATGCGCCTTTGAGATCCTTGCTGTGGGCATCCGAAAGTGGTGCCAATGAAAAACCGCAGTTTCCAATCACATCCGTGGTTACGCCCTGTAGAACCTTTTGACTGCACTGGGGATCGATAAGGATATAGGCGTCATCATGGCTGTGGGTGTCTATGAAACCGGGGCTTATAACCATTCCGGATGCATCCAGAGTTCTGTCGGCCTCTATTATTTGACCCCTGGGCGATATGGCTGCAATCTTACCGCCAAGAATCCCAATGTCGGCGTTGAAGTGCGGATTGCCGGTGCCATCAATTACTTTACCGTTTTTTATAATCAAGTCATATTTTGTGGCCATAATTTCCTCCGTTTGAATCGAAAAATCGTTCCTCCTCAGCATGGAATTCCATGGCGCTCTTAATTTTGTCCGAGTCTCCGGATTTGATGGCGTTTACAAGTGTTTTGTTGGATTCAAAAAGCCTAGATGGACCTTCCGGGAAGAGCGATTGAAGATTTGGCATATATCCTTTCAATAAAATATCCTCAAACATTCCCCAAAGAATGTAAAAAATTTTGTTTTGAGTTAACTTTGCCAGATATTTGTGAAACTCCACTGCAATGGGAAAATAGGTGTGGATATCATTACTGGTTTTTTCCATACGATGTATAAACTCGCGCAACGTATTAATATCTTTTTCTGTCGCCTTGGCGGCCGCGGTCAACGAGATGCCAAGTTCGATATATTTGCGCACTTCCCACAGTTCCCTGATTGTTTCTTCATTGACCTTGATTAAATGGGACATCTGTTCACGAACCGCTTCCATATATTGGGTAATATCAACATCCTTAACCGTTGACCCTTTGACGCCGGCACCGATTTCAATAAGTCCCATATTGTCCAGTACGCGCAGCGCCTCTCGAACCGTCGGACGCCCCACCCCGAACATCTCGCACAGGTCCCGTTCAGAAGGCAGACGCTCGGCCGGTTTGAGATGTCCGTCCAGTATCGCCTCCTTAATCTGCTCGGCGACCTCTTCGTAAAGGCGCGTCTTTTTAAGTTGTTTAAAGGGTAATTTCTCGTCCATTTTTAAACTCTGAAATGACGGTTTTTTTGGTATTACCATTTGTCCATTTAGTTATCAAGCCAAAAAACATCTTATTGATATTTTTATTTGCTTCCTGGAGTGAGAATATTCATGGTCCACAAATAAAAGGCAAGCTGAACTCGATAGAATTCAGATCACAGAAAACCGAGCCCCTTTCCCAGTGACGGAAAGGAATCTCTCTTGGGCATATAGATGCCGATGCAATTATTAGCCCTCAACACTGAATCAGATTTATTATTTTTTCTGGTAGGAGCGTGCTCAACCCCCTATCGGGGTGAGGGTTGGGTTGTAACCTAAAGCGAAAGAGATCTCGCTGGCTGTCTGAATGAGTTCATCAACCAGTTCGGAAAAATTCTGAAGTTTGAGAATTTGCGGCCCTGAAGAAATGTTTACGGCCGCTGGGGCTTTTCTGCATCTTTGAGCCACCTCTTTGCAAACACCTGGGAACCCTTTCTGCGCGTCGGATATGCCAAAGACTGCGGAGCCTTGTATGAACGATATGTCAGCGTCGGCACAGCCTACCATATGCGCGACATGAGCGACGCCATCGGCATTGGCTTGAACTGGAGCCGACCCAATGAAGATACATTTGGTTCTAACCTGGACGACCAGTACA
>JASFSK010000704.1:0-3151 GCA_050114455.1 Desulfobacterales bacterium
GACTAGAGAGGGCAGCCGCCAGCTTCTGTTCAAGCTCAGCAACCTGATCAGACTGGGCGGAAAGCTCGCTTTTCAGTTGCTCTTCACCCTTTTTTGACTGTGCTAACTCGGCGTTCAGGTTCGAAATCGTTTTCTCGGCCTGTGTGAAGGTTTGCGCTTGTGCGGCCGCTGCGCTTTCAAGCTTAGCAACCCGCTCGGTGGCACCTTCCAATTTTTCCAGATCGGCCGTTAGGGTCTCATTGCGCGAGGTCATCTCTGCCAGCCGACTATCTGAAGATGCCTTCTGGGATTCTAAGATCTGCAGCTGCTCTTTGAGTGCTGCCGTCACGCTGTTACTTTTTTCAACGTCCTGCTCCAACTCGGTCTGACGGGAAAGGGCTGCTGTCAGCTTCTGCTCGAGCGCCGTAACCTGTTCGGCCTTGGTCGAAAGCTCGGCGCTGAGCTGTTCTGCACCTTTTTTGGCTTGGTTCAGCTCAACAGTCAAATCTGCAACCTGTTGCTGTGTCTGAGAAAGTGTTTGCTCCCGTGCGGCTGCCGCACTCTCAAGCTCGGCAACACGGGCTGTAGCAGATTTCAATTTTTCCAGATCGGCTGTTAGGCTCTCATTGCGCGAGGTCATCTCTGCCAATCGGCTATCCGAAGATGCCTTCTGGGTTTTTAACGCCTGCAGCTGTTCTTCAAGCTCAGCAACACGGTCTGTGGCACCTTTCAATTTTTCCAGATCGGCCGTTAGGGTTTCATTTTCATTTTTCAAATTGAGCAGATCGTTTTGCAGCTGCTTGATTTTTTTATCGCTATTTTCAATGATAGTCTCCGTTTTCAGGGAATTGCCTTGAGAATTCTCCAGCTTATTCTGCAATTCATCGATGAGGTCTACCTTTGAAGCGAGCTCGGAACTCAGGACCTCCGCTTTATGTCTTTCCTGCTTGACCTCTTTTGACAGCTTTGCAACCTTGAGCTGGGACTGGGACAGCATGGTGTCTATCATGGTCACCTCGCGCTCAAGCTCCGCAACACGTTCTTTCGCGCCTTTTAATTCCGCTACGGTGGCTTTAAGTTCTTCATTATTGGAATTTAGCTGGGCCTGTTGGTTCTTCCTGGGAGTACCTTGGGAATTAAGAGCCAAGGCCTGAACTTGTGTCCCGGTAACATTGCTCTGCTGGATGACGGTTTCATCCGGTTGAGATGCCGAAGAATCCGGATCTGCGCCAATATAGCGACTCACGGTCTGCCTTAGATGCGTCTTTAAGTCCCTGTAAGCGGCATGATTGTCCCCGAAAAAATAAAGATATCCCAAAAGACCCATTAATAAAACCACGAACACCGGCGCAAGATAGGATCGCTTGAATCCGACAGGTTGTTTCTGTGTTTTTTGGTCGACAATTTGATATGAATTTTGCGGCTCAGCGGGCTGATATTGTGTCTGAGTTTCAGAAGTTGATTCGGTCGATGTCCTTAGTTCAGCAGCCGTAGCTTCTGCCTGCGGCTTGGGCGACAAACAATTGGCCGCAGATTCCCTGATGATTTCCGGTTCAATGATGGTCTGATCTTTGGCGTAGCCGGTCAATAGCGCATCATCGCAGAGGATATTTATTAATCGAGGATTGCCTTTGGTGTGGGTGTAGATTTCACGAATTGCTTCAGCACTGAATATATTTTGGTCTGAACCGGCTACCTTTAAACGATGCGTCACATATTGCTCGGTTTCAATTTCCTGCAACGGTTCCAATTTATGAACGATGGCAATCCGCTGTCGTAGGGCTTCATTATCGTTTAATATGCTGTTAAATTCGTTTTGCCCGACAAATATGATGTTTATCAGCTTTTTATCCGGCTTTTCGATATTGGAGATCAGTCGCACCTCTTCCAGGCGCTCGGGATCGATTCGTTGGGCCTCCTCAATGAGAAGAACCACGTTCTTGTCATGGGCATCGGCATCGTTCAGGAACACCTTTAAGTGGCTGAGGAAATCCCCCTTGGTGCTGAACTTTTGTCTCATTTTTAATGCGTCCGCCGTCAAATTGATAAAGTCCAGCTGTCCCAAATCGGGATCGGTGATCTGGGCAAAAATGACATTATCACCCAAACTATTGGCAAGTGCGTTCACCAGAGTGGTTTTACCGGTACCGACATCTCCGGTCAGCGAAATGAACCCTTTGTTATCCAGAATTCCATATTTTAGGGCAGCAAGCGCCTCTTTGTGGGTTTCACCAAGCCAGAGGAATTTCGGATCAGGATTTATTTCGAAAGGCTTCAGCCTCAGATTGTAATATTTGAGATACATTTTAGTCCAATATTTCCTTAACTGCTTCTAGAATGGGGTTGATGTCAACGGATGGTTTTGAGGCAGCCTCCGGTTTTTTTACAAGATATTTTTTAACACAGTCGTATTGTTCCCATCCTTTAAGGGGGTATTCAAGATCCACAAATTTCCATTTTGGGTGGCCGTTTTCCCTGAGCCAGTCCATATTCTCACTGAGTATTTGAGCAAATTTTCCGACAAATTCACAATTGGCCCGTCTAAAATTAAATGACACCAGGACAGCCTTGACAGCAACAGTGTTGACGGTCTCAAGCTGCCATTCGTAGGTTTTTGCCGGAATCTCAGCCAGGGGATAAAATTCAACAATACGCTTGTTCGTTATGGGGATTAAAGCCAGCCCATCCTCGTCAGAAACATCCCCCATGAACAATTTGACAGGTATACCGGCCACGTAGAACATCGCATCGATGTCACCACTTTTGAGCCGTGCCAAGGCCTCATCCGTGCCGATGGGAATCATTTCTTGGGGCTTTACACCCGAAACTTCAAACAAGAGTTTGGCAGTCAGATAGGTGCCGCTGCCCTCCTTACCGACAGCTACCCTTTTTCCTGCTAAGGCATCAAAATCCATCAATTCCCGGCGGCCAAGCAAGTGGACTTCCTCGTTGTACAAAGGAAATATCATCCGCGTCTTTTTGGCGATCTTTTTCAACGTCGGATCGGACTGGAGCCGGGCGACAAATGCCAAAACATCGGATTGAACGATCCCCATCTGGGTATAAGGCCGCTGATATACCGCATAAAGGTTTTCAATCGAGCCTGTGGAATTGTTTACCCGGAGTCGAATATCCCTATCTTTTACAAGTTCCTTGAGGTTCAGGCCGAACT
>JASFSK010000705.1:0-3148 GCA_050114455.1 Desulfobacterales bacterium
TTGCCAAGCCGGTTGAATACGAAGCCCATGACGGCACAGAGACCTATTGTAAGTTCAAATCGATCGAAGATTTTATCAAAGGTTATTGGATTTTTATCGATCGAACTCCTTACACGGGGTGGCGGGAAAGCGCTTCCAGCGGCCTCGACTATATCAGCTACATTGGACCGACGTATTGTCCGACGCCGGGTTATGTCGATAAGGTGCTGCGCCTCCTTCCCGAGGCGGAGCGTCTACTCGATATGGCAGACGAAGATGAACCTGACCGACCCTCCCGCTCGGATAGCCGTGCTACCATCGATCCGCCGATTATTCGCTATCATGACCACATTCAGCATGTCGTCCGCGGCAGTCGGCCCAATGGTTTGGAGGGCATGATTGTTCATTTTGATGCGTTTCGCATCAGGGCCGATCGCCGCAGTACGGTCGAAGATCGCGCCGTGCAGATGTTGACTGAGGGTGAACGCAATAGACTTTGCTACGCCACTATCAGCAGGGCCGGCCAGATTCACATGCCTGGCAACGTGAGCTGGCTCGACTGGGGATACCACGCAGGTAGGAGTCTGTGTCCCGTTACCGGCAGACGCGGCGTATCTAAATATTATGTCGGCGTCGAGATCAACAACCCTGGGACGGTTTATGAAGACGAAATTGAAAATGTCTTTTTCGCCTGGTTCAACACCAAGGTCGACTCGAGGGGCAAGCCAAGATTGCGCCGGGGTCGCAGACAGATTCGTTCCATGGCTGACGAACATTACCAGCCCAGTGAAGTGCGGTTTTGTGAGCGGCGGGACAATATCAAGGGAGGGTGTTATGTCCCCTATACCAAAGCGCAATTTGAGGCCCTCGTTTCACTGATTCGCCATTTTTCAGGCCTTTTCCCGGATACGTTTTCGATCGACAAGGTGCTCGGCCACGACGAGGTTGCGCCCGAACGAAAAAACGACCCGGGAGGTGCGATGGCCTTTGAGGACCGTTTGATGTCCATGCCCGACTTTCGGGCGTATTTAAAGCAATTAATTTAAATTTTGATCAGATTAATAGTACTATTAGGAGGGTTAAAAAATGGCAAGACGAAGATACGGTATGGGATGGCAGCGGGATCTTCCAGACATCAGAGATTTTACACCGGAAACGGACCAAATAGCGGAATTTTTTCACAAATCAAAGGCAATCAAACCTCCCAAAGCAGGAATTAAAAAAAAAGTGGATCTGTCTTCATGGTGTTCACCAGTTGAAAACCAGGGCAACATCGGCTCTTGTACGGCCCACGCAGGGGTGGGTCTTTTGGAGTATTACGAGAGACGGGCCTTTGGACATCATCTGGATGCGTCGCGCCTCTTTCTTTACAAGGTCACCCGAAAACTGCTTCACTGGACCGGGGATACGGGGGCATGGCTGCGCACGACCATGAAGGCCATGGTCCTATTTGGCATCCCACCCGAAGAATATTATCCCTATGATATCAGCAAATATGATGAAGAGCCGAGCGCTTTTTGCTATTCCTACGCCCAGAATTATCAAAGCATCAAATATTACCGGTTAGACAGGGCGATGGCTTCATCGACCCATCTGCTCAACCGCCTGAAAAGTTTCCTGGCAGCCGGGTATCCGGCCATGTTTGGATTTACGGTTTACAATTTTGGCAATGACAAGGGTGACATCGCGTTTCCGGGTCCGCATGACACTGTCTTGGGAGGACATGCGGTGGTGGCTGTTGGCTATGACGACAACCGCAAGATCGGCAAGGATACAGGCGCCGTCAAAATCCGCAATTCCTGGGGTACGGATTGGGGCCAGCAAGGCTATGGCTGGCTCCCCTATTCATATATCGAGGAGGGTCTGGCAGAGGATTTCTGGAGCCTCCACAAAAGCGAGTACGTCGACTCCGGTCGATTTGACTAAACCCAATAATAAGAAATTTTTTTCCATTTTAAACAATCATGTCCAAAACGGAGCTGCCAGGTTACCTCAAAGCGTCAGAAAGTCCACACCGTTTAGCTTGGACGCAGGGCCTAAATTCTGAAATAATTTAGTCGCCCTATTTACCTTTCCAATTTTTTGCTTATGATTATTAAAGAGAGGTTACCACGAAGGCTGTTTACCTGAAATAGCTTTTATGCCGAACCAGTCAAAGTGTTCTCACCAAGACTCCCTTTATAAATTTCAGGCCTTTCGTGGTGAAACTAAACCCATCAATCCTCTAATCAAGGTTCCAGGACTTATACTCAAGTACCGGAGGTGATCGATGCTGGATGTGTTCATCGACAACCAGGTAATCAGACTCGGTGAGCGTTTTGCACTCGGGTTACATCGCACCTTGCGGATTCCCGATGATGGCAAGATCTACCCCTTACCGCCCGGGCTCGGTCAATTCCCGCTGTTTGAGGTGATGTCTTACCGGAACCGTTTACCGAGCCATTGGCTGGAAGCGGGGGGAGCTTTTATCCCGATGTATCAGCGCGAGGCCCTTTGGCTTGGATTTCATGCCGCTGATTGGAAACCCAATGCGGTTAAAATCGGCGTGGGCGGCATCAATGCGATTTCCGGCCAGCCAATCGATAAGACGCTGAATGCCAACCCGCAAGATTATCTCGTCTGTCCGGATCAACCCTGGCTGGATGGGATTAATACTGGATCAGGCTCTATTCGCCAGTTTGTGGCGATGCCCTTGGGCAAGGGGTATACCGTTGAGGCTTCCATCACCGGCGAAGAAAAATATGGTGGTATTCAAGTCGTCGTATTCGAGCCCAAACCAGGAAAATTTCCAGATAGCCCACCAGTGCCAGTTGAGACTGGTCCGGTCAAATTTGCGGCACCTAAGAAGAAAACCGAACCACAGTCTATGGGGCTGGGCGCCGGCGGTGAGATGAAGCAAAAGATATACCCCGATGCATATGGCATTGATGTCTGGGATCAGGACAACTTTGGATGCGTTAACATTCACATCGTCAATAGTGCTCAATTCTTAGCATTGACCGGCACCCAACCGCCACCTACGCCCGTTGATGTGAAAACCTATACGGACAATGGATTACCCTGGTTTGATTTCTACGATGAGGCCAAAGAGGATGTATTGCCTTCTGACATATTAACCGAGGTTCAGACTCTCGCTGAAATTGATGCCCAGAAGGGAGAGATGACCGAT
>JASFSK010000706.1:0-3146 GCA_050114455.1 Desulfobacterales bacterium
AAAATGCCGAACTTTTTGTATTGGGCTGTGAAGTGGCTCCCAATGGGGATCGGGACGGCATCCCCAACGTTTTAGCGGAGAGCATGGCCATGGGGCTGCCGGTTGTCGCGACCCATTTATCGGGCATACCGGAGCTGGTTGAGAATGAAAAAACCGGTCTTCTGGTACCTTCCGGCCAACCGGATAAACTGGCCGCGGCCATGCTGCACCTGCTGACCGATTTAAATTTAAGATCCCGGATCGCGGCGGCGGCTAAGCAGCGTGTCGCCACGGCCTTTGACAACCGAAAACTGATCCGGGATCTTGCAGAGATTTACCGCAAGGAAGGCCTTGGGGCATAGGGCAGAGAGCATGGGGCAGAGGGCATGGGGCAGAGGGCATGGGGCATAGAGCAGAGAGCATGGGGCATAGAGCAGAGAGCATGGTGTAGAGGGTGAACGGCAGAGAGCATGTGACAATTTTGGAGACTAAAATGGCAAAATTCAGATTTCAGGATTTGAAAATCTGGCATTCGGCAGTTGAGATAGCAAATGAACTTTTTGATATCGCAGACGATCTTGAAAAAAGGAAGCTTTATCGCTGGGCAGAACAATTAAGAGGGTCCGGGATGTCAATGTCCAATAATATCGCCGAGGGTTCCGGATCTTCCTCCAAAAAGGACTTCAGCAATTTTTTAAATATAGCGCGCAGATCGACTTTCGAAAATGCAAATGCTCTGATTCTCTTTGAAATGAGACAACTTATTGGCCGGGATTTGCGTGACGGGCTATTGACGAAATTGGACATACTCTGCAGACAAATCACGAGCTTTCAAAAAACTTTGAAATAAAGGTCTTTCACCGTGCTCTCCAGCCCATGCCCTCTGCCATCTTCTGCAAACTCTATGCCCCATGCGCCACGCCCTTTGCGTATTTGCTTTTATGCGCCATTTAAGCCGCTCGGGCATCCGCATCCGTCCGGCGATCTCGTCACGGCCACCGGCATTTTCGACTTCCTTGGCAATCAAGGGCACCGGGTCATGAAAGCTAGCTCGCTGCGATGCCGCTGGATTTACTGGAAACCCTGGTTATGGCCGAAACTGGTTTGGGAGCGGCGGCAGGCAGTGAAAACATTTTCAGACATTTCGGCTGATTTGTGGCTGACTTATCATAGCTACTATAAAGCCCCGGATTTGCTGGGTCCTGCGGTCTCCCGCAAACTGGATATACCTTATGTCATTTTTCAGGGCATTTATTCCACCAAGCGCCGCCGTCAATGGAAGACCAAAGCGGGATTTTATCTCAATAAAAGCGTGCTGTGTGCTGCCTCGCATGTTTTCGTCAACAAACGCGTCGACCTGCTCAACCTCGAACGCATCTTGCCCGAAGATCGAGTCTCCTATGTGGCACCCGGAATAGCCCCGCGTGATTTCACTTTTGACGACACAGCCCGAAAGGCCCTGCGCAAACAATGGGCCGTTGGTGATTCGGTTGTGATTTTTTCCGCCGCCATGTTCAGACCGGATGTCAAAACCGAAGGGCTCGGTTGGGTCATCCGGGCCTGCGGTGAACTTTACCGGCAGGGACAGGATTTTAGGCTGGTTATCGCCGGAGACGGGAAAGAAAGAGGGACACTCCAGCGACTGGCCGCTGAGCATGTGGCTGATCGTGTGTTGTTTTTGGGGAAAATTGCGCGTAAGGATATGTACCGGTATTACAGTGCCGCCGATTTATTCGTTTTTCCCGGTATTCAAGAGTCTCTTGGCCTGGTTTTTTTAGAAGCTCAATCCTGTGGATTGCCGGTGATTGCCTTTGAAAATGCCGGAGTGCCGGAAGCCGTGCAGGATGGCAGAACTGGCTTATTGGTGCCGCTATATGCAATGGAACCGTTTGTGGCGGCCATCAAGCGTATTGTGGACGATAAAAATCTACGGGAGCAGATGGGCTTAGCGGCAAAATCCTATGTGCGAGAACATCATGATTTGAATGAAAATTACAAGGAGCTCGAACGATTGCTGAAGGCCATCGTTAAAAACAGGCAATCGTCGCTGCGTGAAGATGTTACTATTTCGGGATAAACTCCATAAAAGTTAAACTATTTCGGAAAAGCATGTCATCCAAAAATTGTGGAAAAATTAAGCGTCAATTCAAGTTGCAACGGCATCTACAGTAAAGATGGGATCAACGCGACAACCTTGGTTTTGGCTAATGAGCCAAAAAAATAAGAAATCTAAATTCAGAACGATTCGCAGGAAATCCAGCATGATTGGCGCGACCACAGAAATGATTGTTGCACCAGATTTTACGACACATCCGTAGTTCTGAATTTATAGTGGCACGAATGCAAGATCCAAATAAAATCACCCGCTTTGGTTTGATGCGCCACGCGCAAACCGAGTGGAACCGGGAAAAAAAGATCCAGGGGCTTTGTGACTCGCCGCTGACCGCAGACGGTGAAAGGCAGGCTTCTGCCTGGGGACGGCTGCTTGCTCAGTACTCATGGGACCGCATACTGACCAGTGATAGCGACCGCGCTTTGACCACGGCTGAGAGGATTAATGTTTTTTTAAACCTACCCATTGAAGCCGACTCCCGGCTCAGGGAACAGGACTGGGGCCGGTGGGCAGGCAAAACCGTTGCACAGGTGAAAGCGGCGCAGCCCCTGGAACTGGCCGAGCAGGTCAACGCCGGCTGGGAATTCCGGCCACCGGGGGGTGAAGATCGCAAGAGTGTTTTGGCAAGGGGCCAAAGGGCATTGCAGGCGGCTTTCGGCAGATGGCCTGGAGAGAATATACTGGTCGTCACCCACGAGGGCGTGATTAAAAGCCTCGTCTACCATCTGAGCGGCAGAAAATTTCTTCCAACCGAGGCGTCCCTTCTTGAATCCTATCAGCTTCACCGGCTGGTTCATGACAGAGACGGCCTCCATCTGGAAGCTGCCAATGCTCTGGCACTTAATACAACCTAATTTAGGTCGTCAAGGGGATAAACCGCAATGGAGAAAGCCACCAGAATTACATTATACCCTCGTAACATTGTTAGCTGGCTGAGCACGATCACAATCCTGCTAATCGTGGCTCATTTAATCACTATAGCGACGCCGTATATCTTTGAGGGATTTGAACACGGACTCGTACGCCTGCTTTTCAGTCTTTTTTTTCTGGATGG
>JASFSK010000707.1:0-3131 GCA_050114455.1 Desulfobacterales bacterium
GGTTCTTAAGGAGAGAAAATGCCGAACAGTTGATTTTGAAAAAGGTTTTCGGGTCTTCTTCGATATTCTTGCGCCCGAAAACAGATTGATCGTCTGCGGCGCCGGCCACATCGCCATTCCTTTGGTTCGCTTTGCCCAGGAACTTGGTTTTAAGGTTAGTGTGATTGATGATCGCGATGATTTTGCCAACCCGGACCGTTTTCCAAATTGCGATATCATCACCGAAGAATTCAGCATTGCCCTGCGTGATTTTCCCATGAATACGTCTACCTACGTGGTGGTGATTACCCGGGGTCATGAACACGATACGGATTGTTTGATTGAAGTATTGAAAAAAGATACAGCTTATGTCGGGCTTATTGGAAGCCGCCGCAGGGTTCGCTTCGTGCTTGAGATGCTGAAAAAAATGGGAATTTCCAACCGGCGTTTAAAAGAAGTGTTCACACCCATTGGAATTCCTGTCGGCGCCGAAACCCCCGAGGAGATAGCACTTTGCATTGCTGCCGAATTGGTGTGCGTCCACAGAAAAGGCCCCCATCAGGCCCGCCAACTTCGAACTGCTGTTGGAGTTGACCTATGAACGACCAGGAAATTTTTGTTAAAATCGCCGAACTAATAGATCAAGGCATTACCGTCTGTCTGGCCACCATCGTTGAAGCGTCAGGATCCACTCCGCGCGAAGCCGGTGCCAAAATGATTGTGTGTGCCGATGGAACCACCTATGGTTCCGTAGGCGGCGGCTGCGGTGAAAGTCAGGTGAAAAGTGCTGCTCTTCGCTGTCTTCTCACGGACAAAGGAACTGAACTGATTGAAGTCAGTCTACTGGATGACCTGGGAACCAAAGGTGGCGATGTGTGTGGTGGGACCATGCGGATGTTTGTTGAGCGACTTTAGCCGGATAGGCCTTTATCGGTTCCAGTCGGACCACGAGGACCGGATACATAAACACATCCCACAGAAAATGTATATACAGCTGCGTAAAACTTGAGGGATAGATTCCATTAAACAGGTTTCCGTATATAAACAAAGGGTGGCTCAGAACGAACCACCCAAAAGGAGAGATTGAGAGGTAGAAACCATGCAGCCCCCCTCACGCCTTCATCCATAGCAAAAATACAAACAAATTCAATAGGTGGAACACTGTATTTTTAAAGTATAATGTAAGTAATTCTTATCAAGCCCTCAATTTGGGTAACAGCGAAAGGAAAGTCGACAACATGTACGACTTCCAAACATGGTGGCAGCATCTGCCGCAACATATAAGCCCGGTTATTTTTGAAATCGGCTCTTTCAAGCTCCAGTATTACGGATTGATGTACATCGTGGCGTTTGCGATCACCTATATTCTGGTTGTCTATCGCCTAAAAAATGAAAAGGGGTTCGAGTTTTCCAAAGATCATGTGAAGGACATCATGACCTATCTGATAATAGGTCTGATCGTCGGCGCCCGGCTGGGTTACGTTCTGTTTTACAATTTTTCTTATTATCTTAAGCATCCTCTTGAAATCATTTTACCTTTTTCCTTTTCAAACGGTATTACTTTCACCGGCATATCCGGTATGTCATATCATGGTGGACTCGTTGGTGCGACCTTGGCCGCCTGGATTTATTTTCGCAAAGCCAAATTGAACTGGTGGAGCGGGGTGGATTTATTTGTACCGGCAATACCGCTGGGATACACTTTTGGGAGGCTGGGAAATTTTATCAACGGTGAGCTCTTTGGCCGGGTAACAACCTCTGCTATCGGTATGTACTTTCCCTTGGCGCCGGCCGGGAAACTCAGGCATCCTTCACAGTTATATGAGGCTTTTTTCGAAGGTATTTTCCTGTTCACACTTTTGTGGAGTATACGAAAGGTGAAAATGCCCGTTGGCGCCATGTTGGCAATTTATTTGATCGGCTACGGATTGGTGCGGTTTTTTATAGAATTCTATCGCGAACCCGATTCCCACCTGGGTTTGGTACTGCTGTCCTTTTCCATGGGGCAGATCCTCTGCTTTCTGATGATTGCCGCCGGTATTCTTTTGTATGCTTATTTATGGCGACGAGCATAAAAAAGGTCTAACATACCTCTATCTTACGTTTTTTCATCTGATACAAAGCCTTGTCCGTGCTTTTTAACAGCATGTCCGGATTATGGTCATCGGGATCCTTCGTTATTCCGATTGAGGTCAGGCGCTCCAAAATTATTCTTCAGACGGATTTCTTTTTATTGAGTCTGTGATGCCAATAAGAAAAACCCAACAGAGCGATGCCGGACCAGGTATGCAAGCTTTTATGGCCCTTAAAATGCATGAGTCCCGATAAAACCAGGGATCCAAGCGATATGGTCATTCCCATTTTAGCTACCTTTTTTCTATTTTTTAGCGTTACCGCCAGCTTTAACGGCGTTGTCATTCGCACTGTTTCGTTATTGTCCGTCGGGTCCATTTCATCCAGATGTGCCTGACTGTTCATAGCACCTCATTTAAAGATTGTGTTCGTATGCGGCCTTTTATTGGATTGGCACTACAAGGAAATGTGCAATTTCATGTCTTCCGATCCCATAATTGATTAAAAACATCATATGCGGAATTGTTAGATTTGGCAAATCATGGTTCATCAGATTTGATCTAATTTATGATTGGAATACTTACCGGGCTCTTCTATTGGTTGCATATTGAAGACCAAATGAGCGTCTTGACATCTGTCATTTTGATGCTAAATTGATTAAATTATTAGGATGTATTGAAATCCAAATACAGTTGTCGTACGAATTTGATACAACTCTTTTCGGTCACTTAAAGACATAACAAATCGCTGTATATAAGTCTGATAGAAAGGAGAAACTCTTATGCATATGCTGGTTGGATTCATCTTGACCAGGTTGCTGAAACACGCCCAAAACACCAATGATATTCTTCCACACCTTCGGGGAAAATTTGAAGTTCTCCATTCAATGCCCGGCCGGATCCGCTTTCTGATTCCAATGCTTGAATCCCAGGACACCAAGGTAATTGACGCCGTCAAAGATGAACTCATTAATTTGCCCGAAATCAAGGAAGTTGACATAAATTCGGTCACCGGGACCTTAGTTTTGCGATACAATTCTGAAAAGATAGATGCGTCCATCGTCTGTGGCATACTGCTAA
>JASFSK010000708.1:0-3129 GCA_050114455.1 Desulfobacterales bacterium
CGTCCTGCCGGTCGACCGTGGACTGTGAGGTCCGCGCTACGGGCGGTGGAAGAACAGCGTCCGATACCTTCTCGGTTTGATTTGAACCGGGTTGAAGGACGATGCGGCCGCCGCATTTTTTACATTCAAGCGCCATTTTTTTTGCTCTGGGAATGACATTTTCTTTGATGTTATACGTCGCATTGCATTTTGAACAGATTATTTTCATGTGGCCTCCCGGGGCTATCTTATCGAAATGATTGAGCGATTTGATAAGCAAAAAGCATGAATGCAGCAAATTTTGTGCCAGATCATTACTGATGTCTTTAAAATAATAAATTCCAGATAGTTACAAGGACTATCGTCCCATTATTGCAATGACGGTTGACAAATTATGTCATTTGAAATCCGCAAATTGGAGGCTTGCCATCAACTGTAAACCAGGGTATTGGCGGCCACAATCCATCGCTCAGTGCGACAAAATTCCGACCCATGTAAATTCAACCGATTATTGTTCTGACTGTCATCATCGACAGCGTTAAATTGGACCCACCACTGTGTTGCAATTTCGGTCTGAATTCCATATAAATAGAGCCAAATTGACCACCCCTATCTATTCAAATACCAATATGGATGGTTTTGAGGAACGTTATTAGACGTCCTTCTTGTAAACTTGGATGATGCACCATTTTTAAGGTGAAAATTGTGGACTTCAGTCTCTGCGAAAAAATTATCGAAAACATTTCAGGCGTGATTGTTGGCAAAAATCAGACCATTGAACTGCTCCTCGTGGCTTTGCTGGCTGAAGGTCATGTTTTGCTGGAGGACGTCCCGGGCGTCGCCAAAACCCTGCTTGCCAAATCCTTGGCTAAGAGCGTCGGCGGCTCCTTTAGCCGGGTTCAATTTACACCGGATCTTCTGCCAGCCGACATTACCGGGTTTAATATTTATGACCAACAGTCATGTCGTTTTACCTTCCATGCGGGTCCGGTCATCACCCATGTGCTGCTTGCAGACGAGATAAACCGCACCATACCCCGTACCCAATCCAGCTTGCTCGAATGCATGGAGGAGCGTCAGGTGACCGTCGACGGTCAAACTCATCTTTTGCCAGCACCGTTTTTCGTTATGGCCACCCAGAATCCGATTGAGCTGGAAGGCACTTTTCCTTTGCCCGAAGCCCAGCTCGACAGATTTCTTCTAAAAACCCACCTGGGATATCCGGACAAGGATGAAGAAATCTGCATATTGAAGCGATTCCAGCAATCCGATCCACTTCAACATCTTGATGCCGTGGCAACACCGGATGATATTACAAATTTGCAACAGGCCCGAAGAGGCATTCGGGTATCCGGCCCGGTCAAAGAATATATTGCCGATATTGTCCGTGCGACCCGCACCCATCCGGCCATCCGTTTCGGTGCCAGCCCGCGAGGCTCGCTTGCCTTAATGCGGGCCGGGCAGGCCCGGGCGGCGCTGAAAGGACGCGAATTCATCCTGCCAGACGATATTAAGAATCTGGCCTGTGCCGTTTTGGCCCATCGATTGATCCTCAGAGAAGAAGAACGGTTAAGGGGTGAAAACTCAGACCATGTCATCGAGAAATTGATCGGACAAGTACCAATTCCGACGGCCTCAGGATAGCCAATGGACATCGAAATTGAAGAAACCCGAGAGCCTACTATTTTCAATTCTCTGCTGATGTGTTTCTTTGTGGGCATCCTCCTTTTCATTGCACTTCTATACCGCCAGAGTGAACTATCCCTACTATCGTTTCTGGTTTTACTCGTGATAATCACAACCAAGATTTGGAGCGCTATGAGTCATTATCGGATGTCTTACAAGGTCAGCGTCGATAAGCAGCGCGTTTTTCCCGACGAAACCTTCACCTTAGAAGCGACTGTCAAAAACGCCAAATTGCTGCCCATTCGAGTTCGGATCCAGTGGGCACCGGGAAGTGCATTGAGCAGGGTCGGCGAAGATAAACCGTTATTCCGACAGGAGGCCAGTCTCCTATGGTACCAGCAAATTAAACTGAAGGCAGATATCGTTGCGCGACGTCGAGGTGTCTATCCGCTAGGGGCGCACTCACTGGGTGCCGGCGATCTTCTCGGCTTCTTTGAAATCGAGAAAAAACCGCGAGATACAGTCAATATCCTTGTCTATCCAAGACTGGTTCCTCTAAAAGCAGTCAAACTTCCCATACGTGAATTATTTGGCCTGCCCGGTGCCAAAAGCCTTGTCAAGGATCCGATCTACATTCTCGGCACACGGGACTACCAGCCTTCAGCACCGTCACGGCATATCCACTGGAAAGCGAGTGCCCGTCATCTCAGACTCCAGGAAAAAATATTTGAACCTTCTGAGCAGGGAAAAATTTTAATCGCTCTGGAGGTTGAATCATTCCAAAAAAAATCGGACAAAGACGCTTTTGAGAGGACTCTGGAAGCAATCGCATCCCTGGCAGTGCAGTTGTACGCCAAGGGCTGTGCCGTCGGACTGGCTACCAACGGTATCCTGACGGGTGGCGTCTTCGCCAACCCGGCCACGACCCGCTCTCCAGGCCAGCTTCCTGCGATCCTCGAGATTCTAGCACGGCTGCAGATGGTGCCAAAAAACGATCTTGAACCGATTTTACGTCGGTCCTTAAAGACGAGCCGTGGATTTAGCTGTGCTTATTTTTCCTATAGCACTGGCAGGGTTGAATCGGGAATGCTGAATTACTGTCGGGAACGTAGCATTCCCATTCGTTTTTTCGTATGCCATAGGGAACCGACGCCCAGGGCCAATTGGCAAAACAGCTGGACCAAGGAATATCCATTGGATGAGATCTGCATCCAGGAGAACCGGCCGGTATGATACCCAAAAAAATGACTCTACTGGTTCTGACGAGTGCTGGAATGGAAATTACCTGGCGCTTTGCCTGGGCTAATCTTTTGACCCTTTCCATTCTTCAAAGACCCTTTCCGCTGCCTTTGGCTCTGATCGCATATACTTCAGCGGCGGTTTTTGCCCGCCTGGCAAAAAGAGGAAACTGGCGTAGAATTCAAGCCGTATTCATTCAAGTTTCAGGTTTCATTCTTGCTGCGGCTGTTCTGGCATATGGGTTTTTCTTCAACGATACTTCTTTTTTAACAATTTCCTGGCTTA
>JASFSK010000709.1:0-3121 GCA_050114455.1 Desulfobacterales bacterium
CGGTAAGCTGGCCATGCTGCGTCCGCCCTCACTGGAGTTTCCATTGGGCACGACCGCGATGGGCCGTGACATATTGAGCCAGATGATCTTTGCTACCCGCACCACTTTTATTATTGGGCTGGTGTCCGGTCTGATTTCCATTGTTATCGGGGCCAACATCGGACTTTTCTCCGCTTTTTACGGTGGGAAAATTGACGAAATCCTGATGCGCTTCACCGACATCGTCTACGGCATGCCTTTTTTGCCGTTCCTGATTGTTTTGATCTCTCTTTTTGGCCGCAACATCTGGTTTGTGATCATTGCTATTTGCTGCATCGTTTGGCGAACTTCGGCCCGGGTAGTACGCTCCCAGGCCCTTGCCATCCGGCAGCGGCAGTTTATCATGGCGGCCAAAGCCAGAGGATGCAGCAATCTGAGAATCATTTACGGCCATATCATGCCCAATATTTTGCCTCTCCTGCTTCTGTATACCTCTTTTAACATCGCCTGGTCCGTGCTGGCAGAAGCAGGGGCCAGTTTTCTGGGTTTCAGCGATCCGGACAACCTCACCTGGGGCGGCATGCTATACAACCTTTGGATTTCGGGCAAGATCAGGACCGCCTGGTGGTGGTTTGCCTGGCCGTCAATTTGCATCATATTGCTGGTCAGCTCGCTGGTCTTCATCTCGCGGGCGTACGAGGAAGTGGCCAATCCACGCCTAAAGCAGCGATAGCGGAGATACGATATGATTTTAGAAATAGAAAATCTCAAGACCCATTATCAAACCGAGAAAGGCGTCGTCAGAGCCAATGACGGGATCACGCTGAACATCAAGGAGAATGAGGTCGTCGGCCTGGCCGGTGAATCCGGCTGCGGTAAATCGACCCTCATCCGAACCATCATTCGTCTGGTTCCCCAAAGCGCCCATGTGACTGCTGATAAACTGAAATTCAAAGGGCAGGACCTCCTCGCCATGACGGATAAAGACTTCCGCGAAAAGATTCTGTGGCAAGGAATTGCCCTGGTCCCCCAGAGCGCTATGAACGCCTTGAATCCAGTCCATCGGGTTGGCGACCAGTGCAGCGAAGCGATCATGGCCCACACCGATAACAACAAAGCCCAATCCGAGCAGATTGTTGAAAAACTTTTTGATGCGGTGGGGCTTCAGGCCGGCATGATGAAAGCATACCCCCATGAATTCAGCGGCGGAATGCGCCAGCGGGCCATGATTGCCATGTCCCTGGTGTTGAATCCGGCCCTGGTTATCATGGATGAACCGACCACGGGCCTCGACGTCCTGGTTCAGGAACGCATCCTGAGAAACATCAAAGAAATTCGCCAAAAGGCCGGATCGGCGGCATCCATATTGCTCATCACCCATGATATTTCAGTTATCGCCGAAATGAGCGACCGGATCGGAATCATGTATGCCGGCCGATTGATGGAGTCCGCCGAATCTATGGCGCTTTTCAACGAACCCTATCATCCTTACACCCTGGGTCTTAAAAATGCCTTTCCCAGTATTAAGGCCCTTGACCGGGAGCTGATCTCAATTCCCGGATCACCGCCGAATTTAATGGAAGATATACCCGGATGTCTTTTCGCTTTTCGATGCCCCTTTGTTATACCGGAATGTGAGCGAGAAAGGCCACCGGACCTGGAGATAAAACCGGGTCATTTTGTGCATTGCATTCGAACGGATCAGATTGAAGAATTTCGCAAATTAGCAGGAGATAAAAAGACATGGCAATCCTCGAGGTCAGCGATTTAAAGCAATACTTCTTTCTCCAACCCAAATTTCTCGCTAAAATGGTGGGGGGAGAAAAAGAAAAAATCATCAAGGCCGTGGATGGCGTCAGCTTCTCCATGGAACCCGGTGAGATCATGGGGCTTGCCGGCGAATCGGGTTGTGGCAAGTCAACGGCTTGTCTGGCGATCGCCAAGCTCCGGGATCCCACCGGCGGCTCCATCCGGTACAAGGATCGTGATATTTCAGATATGTCCAAAGCCGAGATCCGGAATTATCGCCGGGAAGTCCAGCTTATTTTTCAGGATCCTTATGAATCTCTAAATCCGAGATATACTGTTTTCGATCTCGTGGCAGAGCCTCTGCGGGCCCTGACCGACCAGGGTAAAGCGGAGATCCGGGAACGAACCCACGAAACCATCGCCATGGCTGGATTGACACCGGAGGAGTATAAAAACCGCTATCCCCACCAGATGAGCGGCGGGGAGAGACAGCGGGTTGGTATTGCCCAGGCCCTGGTTATGGAACCCAAGCTGGTGATAGCCGATGAACCCCTGTCTATGCTAGATGTCTCCATTCGCGCTGGGATATTGGACCTTATCAGAGATCTATCGGAGCGCATGAAATTTTCGTGCATCTATGTTTCCCACGATCTTTCGATACTATCGAACATTTCAGAGCGCCTGATGATCATGTATCTGGGCCGAATCATGGAGCTGGGGCGCACCAAGGATGTCATCACCGATCCGCACCACCCCTATGCCCGGGCCCTCATCGCGGCGGTTCCGATCCCCGATCCGGCCTATCAGAGACCCATTCCCAAAATCAAGGGTGAGGTCGCCCAGCCCATTGATCCACCGCCCGGCTGCCGATTCCAGACGCGTTGTTTGCAGGTCATGGACATCTGCCGGGATACGCAGCCGATTCTCAAGGAAGTTAAGCCGGGGCATGCGGTTGCATGTCATCTTTATTGACAACTTTTCCTGATAAATTCGTAAAGGTTCGGCCACTGAGACAAAAAAACAAAAAAAGGAAGGTTGCAGGTGTTCGTGTTCAGGTTTCAGTAGAAAAATTCCAAATAACAAAACACAAATACCAAACAAATCCCAATAACCGAAATTCAAAATTCAAAACAGGTGCTTGAGCAATAATTTTTTGCTATTTGAGTAATCTTATTGACTCGAAAGGGTAGGCGCCCGGGATGTTTTGGTCATTGAAAATTGGAATTTATTTGTAATTTGGTGCTCGTGATTTGGAATTTAAGCAATTGGTGTTTGTAAGTTGTTATTGCCGGTTTGTCCTGTTTTAGTGCTTTGGTGACTGAACAAAAAACTCTAACTCTTAACGGGAAGGATTATAATGGAAAAAGAGCTAAATTTTGCTGTCCTGGGCAGC
>JASFSK010000710.1:0-3118 GCA_050114455.1 Desulfobacterales bacterium
CGGGTCTGATTACCTTTGAACGCAGAGACGAACCGGGACCGGTTTGGAACCAATGGATGGGACATCAGCTTTTTATCAACAAGCTGACGGCTGTGGAAGGATCGGGATATAAACGTGAGCAAATCTATCCTTAACCTTAACGGATCGGTTCAACCTAGGCTTAAGTTTTGCTGGAGATTGGCGCATGTTAATGGAACTGATTATACGCGGCATCACCATCGGGCTGGTTTACGCCCTCATGGGTGTCGGGCTGGCGCTGCTAAACGGCGTCATGCGGATCATCAATTTTGCCCACGGTGAGTTCTATATGATCGGGGGCTATATGGCCTATTATTCGATGACCCTGCTGGGTCTGCCATTTTATATTGCGGTACCCTCGGCCATTGCCATCACTTTTATTCTGGGTGCCGTCGTCGAAAAGCTGCTGTTGAGCCCCATCCATACCCAGGAAATCGAAAAGCCGATGGACTATGCCCTAATCATGACCTTTGCATTGCTGCTCTTTTTTCGGCAACTAGCAATCAAAGTCTTCGGACCTTTTCGTCATAAACCGCCCGATTACATTCCTGCTGATGTCCATATCCTGGGGGTCAAAATAAGCGGAAACGAGGTGCTGGCCGGTGTTGTCTCTGCACTACTGGTCATCGGCCTGGCCCTGTTCATCAAAAAATCATGGCGGGGGCGCGGTTGGCGGGCAACCACCCTGTCACGCAAAGGCGCCAAGATAAACGGCGTAAACATTGGCAAAGAGAGTTGGATTTCCTGTGGTGTGGCCTGTGCGCTGGCAGGGGCCGCCGGCGCCCTGGTTGCCCCGATTTTTACTTTATCGCCCACTATCGGCGGTTCACCGCTGGTCAAAAGCTATGAGGTCATGGCCATTGGGGGCCTGGGTTCGATCGCGGGCGCCTTGGTGGCCGGGTTGATGCTGGGCGTCACCGAGACATTGGGTGCCTTCTACATTTCGTCGGCATACAAGGATGCCATCGGATTTTTAATGATGGCTTTTTTTCTCCTGTTCAGGCCTCAGGGGCTTTTTGGACAAAAATAACGGGTTGAATATCATATGAAAAGAAATGAGATTATCATTGCCGTTGCAATGGTCATTTTAGGCCTGATGGCACCATGGGTGCTACCATCGGTGTGGACAACAGTGGTAAGTATATTCTGCTATTACGCCATCCTGACCATCGGATGGAATATTATATTTGGATATACGGGGCTCTTTTCATATGGACATGTGGCGTTTCCCGCCATCGGTGGATACACATCGGCGTTGCTTGCCGAACATATTGGTCTATCGCCATTTTTGGGACTGCTGGCGGGTGGACTTGGTGCCGGATTGGCAGGGGTGCTGATCGGGCTGCTCATTTTAAGGGTGCGCGGCTTTTACCTTTGCCTTGTTACCTGGGCTTTTGCCGAAGTCGTCAATGTAGTGCTTAAAGCCGAACATCAAATCACAGGGGGCAGCGGAGGTTTTCTGGCCCCTTCTTTTGTTGACGGGCCCGAAGCCGAACTGGCTGGCTATTTTATAGGGCTGGCGCTTATGATTCTGGCATTTGCGGTCTCGGCAATTCTGTATCACTCGCGCTGGGGCCTTTACCTTTTTGCGGTTCGTGACGATATTGACGCCGCTGAAAGCATGGGGGTTAAAACCAGATTCTGGAAGGTTTTCGGCTTCGCCTTTGGCTGCGCCTGGGCCGGGGTGGCAGGCGCTTTTTACGCGCATTATTTCAATCTGGTCGATCCCAGCATCGGCGGACTGGATGAGATGGGCAAGGTTTGCCTGATTGTTATTATCGGCGGACTGGGTACTGTCTACGGACCGATTTTAGGGTCGTTTTTTGTGGTAATCGTTGCCGAATTTCTCAGGGGCTGGGTCGGCGGCTACAGCCTTCTTATATTCGCTACGATCATGATCCTTGCGGTTCGTTTCGTCCGCGGCGGTTTCATGGAGATCATTCAGGTTCTCTCTCCCCATCTCAGAGACAAATATTTAATGATCATCGGCAAAAATAAGATTGCCTGATAGCGTTAAAATTTACTGTTCATTTGGTGTACGAAATCATCAACGCCAATTCGTCCACAAACAAACGCCCTGGACATCTCATACCACAGATTGTTCAGGGAAGGTTTCGGAAAATGCAGGTGTTCGATGCCTTCGGATTGGGTCTGGTTGGTACGCTGGACGGCGAGTTCATCGTAAATCGAGCTGGAAGGCCAAATATGCAGGGGGATCGGATATGGGCTTTGCACGTATTTCGTCCAGAGTCGGGCCGCATGAGGTGTGATTAAAAATTGTAAAAATTTTTTGGCCACTGCAACGCGACGGCCATAACGATTGACCCCGTAGCCCGCTCCGTAAGTATGGCCGAAGGTGTTGTTGCCCCTTCCGCCTGGTACGTTAAACCAATCCAACACACCGACTCGCCCTTTGATTCGTTGTTTGGCACTGATTTTCGCATAACTGATGATGTCACAAAAACCGATCGCCGCCCGGTTTTCCATTATTTCAAGGATCGCGTCTGACAGATTCGTTTGCAGTGATTCCCGGCACTCGTATCCGCCGGCATCGACAATCTTTTTCCAGAAAGTCAAGCTACGAATGATGTCCGGATCGGAAAAATTGATCTCCTGGCGCATGAGCTTGCGGATTTTGTCATAGCCGGCAAATCGAACCATGGTATTGAAAATAGGTACAGCGGCATTCCGTTCCCGTTTCGCAGCGCCCCATGCAATCGGGGTAATACCAGCATTTATCAGCTTCCTGACAATTTCAAGAAACTCATCCGCGTTGAGCAACCGATCTTGCGGTAATTTGATACCGGCTTTAAAAAACAGAATTTTGTTGTAGAAGATAGCCGTTGTATGGCCCTCAATCGGCAGGAAATTTTTTAACCCTCCTGCGGCATCACCCAGTTTCCAAAACGGATCCCTCTCGGGAGATAGGCTCAGGTTATTCAATTTCAGCAGGGCGCCGCCAATAGGGCCCTTTTTAAAGCCTGGATCGACGTAGGATATATCCGGTGAGGATTTTTTTCTGTCCAGTTTTATCTCCAACTGTTTTTCCAATTCTTTTTTGTTCTTCAAAAAGATTTCGAGCTTATGTCCGGTTCGTTTC
>JASFSK010000711.1:0-3118 GCA_050114455.1 Desulfobacterales bacterium
TGAATGCCTACAATATGGTTTAAAATGGGATTCACGATAATTTAAGCGCTGGATTTGGGGATCCAGTTGACATTTGAATGAAAAACCGCATAAGGTACGGACCGGCAGAAGAAGACCGTTTTAAACAACCGATTGAAGTACCAATACTAAAAACATCAGTAAGCTTTATGCCCATATTTGGCTGATCTCTTTGAGTGAAGTTGCTTGGGGCAGTTGCTTTGGCAGTTATTGCATTCGGAGATGTTTGAGTCTGGTTATGAATTGGAGGTACTATGTCAGATATTCTGGAAGCCATTCTTGTTAGAGATCGACATGAGAGGGAATTTCAGCAGGCTGTCAGGGAAGTTGTCGACAGCATTCAACCGGTTCTGAATCAAAATCCACACTACCGCAAGGCTTCGGTTTTAGAAAGAATCGTCGAACCTGAACGAATTATAACTTTCCGGGTGCCCTGGGTGGACGATTTGGGAGATGTAAAGGTCAACCGGGGTTTTTGCGTGGAAATGAACAGCGCGATAGGCCCCTATAAAAGTGCATTGCGTTTTCATCCATCGGTCAATCAAAGTATATTAAAATTTTTAGCATTCGAACAGGTTTTTAAAAACGCCCTGACAACCTTGCCGCTGGGAGGTGGCGCCGGAGGTTCCGACTTTGACCCCAAGGGCAAATCCGATGATGAGATGATGCGGTTTTGCCAGAATTTCATGACAGAGCTTTATTTGCATATGGGACCCAATACCGATATAACCGCTGGAGATATCGGAGTGGGCACCAGGGAAATCGGCTATCTTTTTGGGATGTACAAGAGATTGCGCAATGAGTTTACCGGGGCTCTGACGGGCAAAGGTTTGAACTGGGGTGGCAGCCTGATACGTGCCCAGGCAGCCGGTTACGGTTGTGTTTATTTTGCAGCTGAAATGTTGGCCACCCGAAACATGAATTTAGACGGCCAGGTTTGTCTGGTCTCGGGTGCCGGCAATGTAGCCCAGCACACTGCCGAAAAACTAGTCGACTTGGGTGCCAAGGTTGTGACGCTGTCCGACTCATCCGGTTATATATTTGATCCCGAGGGTATCGACAGGGCCAAGCTGGCCTATGTCAAGCAGCTCAAAAATATCCGGCGCGGCCGTATTCAGGAGTACGCGGATAAATATCCCGAAGCGGCTTATACGCCCGTCGATGCCAATTCTGATTTCAACCCCCTGTGGTCGCATAGGGCGGCCTGTGCATTTCCCTGCGCAACCCAAAATGAAATTTCCGAAAAAGACGCCTATACGATAATCAATAACAATGTCAAATTGATTTGTGAAGGTGCTAATATGCCCTGCACGCCTGAGGCCACGGATATTTTCTTGGACAAGGCGATCCTGTATGCTCCAGGCAAGGCGGCCAATGCCGGCGGAGTGGCTGTTTCCGGCCTGGAAATGGTTCAGAACAGTATCCGTCTCAACTGGCTGGCCAACGAGGTGGACGAGCGTCTTCAAATTATTATGAAAGGGATCCACAAAACCTGCCTGGATGCGGCTGAGGCCTATGCTACGCCGGGCAATTATTTAAATGGAGCCAATATCACCGGTTTTGTCAAAGTGGTGGATGCCATGCTGGATCAAGGAGTTATATAAACACGATCTGACAAATGACTATCGACGATTGCCGATTGACGATTTAGGGTGATCTGTCGGAATCGAACAAAAATTCTTTTTTATCAATTGAGCTATTTATAGTTTGTCCATAGTCGAATAATCCAGCGTTCAGTTCAAATCGGGTGCCGCTTGCTCCCCGGCCTAAAAAACGTTCAGTCGATGATTCAAATGCCAATTGACACCCCAGCCCTGGTCGATCATATCATCCAGGTGCTGGAAGAAAGATTCAGAAGACAACAGCCATGCTCACCGGACGACCTCGATCCTCTTCAGGCCGCCGGTGTTTTATTGCTATTGAGCAACCGATCCGGCACCCAGCGAAGGCCCGGCCAGTTGTGTCTTATTTTAACCAAGCGGTCCCATAGAGTCAGACAACCCGGGGATTTATGCTGTCCCGGCGGTAGTGTGTCACCCCATGTTGATCCCCTGCTATCCAGATTCTTATCATTGCCGTTTGGATCGCTCGGTCGCTGGAAATATTGGCGACAATGGAAAAAACACCGATACTCGCTGGCCCAACGGCTGGCACTTTTCTGGGCGACCGGACTTAGGGAGAGTTTTGAGGAAATGCGGTTAAACCCATTTGGTGTTAGGTTTTTGGGACCGTTACCGCCCCACACGCTTGTAATGTTTCAGCGGGCTATTTTTCCTTTGGTGGGCTGGATCGAACGGCAGAGGCGGTTTTTTCCAAACTGGGAGGTTGAAAAAATAGTGGCTATTCCCTTGGAAGAACTTTTAAACCATGGAAATTATGCCCAATATCGATTGCACCTGCCGTCCGGCGGGGCTTTTGAATCGACCCCCGCGATGGGACACTATCCTTGCTTTAGATACCAGACATCCATTGGTACGGAATTGCTGTGGGGTGCCACCTACCGGATCGTTACTGAATTTTTAAACTTCATATTCGATTTCAATCCACCGGAACAACAGGAGATTCCGACAGTCACCGGTATTTTGAATTCTAAATACCTTACTGGGCACAAATAGGCTTTTACCGGTAATTTCATTGCTTTTTACTGGGGATTTATATTAGATGCTAACAAAAGAATTCGGTTGAAGCTGAGGATATGTTGATATGCGAAAAATTGCAGTGGCAATGGCCAAAGGCGGTGTCGGCAAAACGACCACCGCTGTAAATTTGGCCCATGGACTTGCCTCGCTGGGAAAGCGGGTGTTGCTGGTTGACTGTGATACCCAAGGCCAGGTGGCAAAGTTTCTGGGCGAAAAACCGCCATACGGTCTTTATGAATTTGTGACCGAACGGGATGATGCCGGGCAGCATATTGCCAAGAACGACACCATTCATTCGTCGCGCCGGAACCTGTGGATTCTCGATGGTGGTATCCGGTTGGTGGAATTGAAAAACTGGCTGGGGGAGCAGTCTCGAGAGATTCGCCAGACGGTTTTGGCCCAAAAACTGGTTCCCAAAGAAGGGACACTGGATTTTCTCATCTTTGACTGTGCACCGGGAT
>JASFSK010000712.1:0-3118 GCA_050114455.1 Desulfobacterales bacterium
ACACATGGCAGCAAAATGAGCGGCTTCTTCTATATCCTGATAGCCTCGCAGATAATCCAAAGCCTGCTTGAATTTCCCCATATTCATCAGAGTAACACCCATACAAATATTCAGTTGGGGGTCACCCGAAAAATAAGTTAAACCGGTGGAAAGGATGCGGTGCGCTTCCCCATAATCGCTGCGTTTTTGACTCAATATCGCGAGCCCCAGAAAGGCCGTGGCATCGGGATGGTAGGCCAATGCCCGCCGGTATAACATTGCGGCAATTTCGTTTTTGTCTTTTATAGCCTCATTCTGGCTATAATCCCCGTGGTCAAAAGTCATTGCAAGTCTTGTATAGAATTTCGCGTGTAGCGGGTAAAGATCTTTTTTGTCAATCAACTGTATTGCGTCAGCAAAACCCGGAAGATATTCATAGAAGGCGGATCTCAGTCTTTGACCGAAATCGAGTATCATTTCCCGGGTTAAATCTGGATCGGTCTCAAAATACATGATGTCTTCTGTTCGATTTAGCCAGATATCATCACCATTTCCCGAACGCTGTTTGAAATCATCATAAATCCTGGTTCCCGGGAATATGTCAAGGATATAGAATATAACACTCAACGGCTTGATTTTTTGAATCAGCATAATCGTTTCGTCGATGGTTTGCCGACTTTCTTGGGGACAGCCATAGATAAAGTAAGCTCGGGCCATGATGCCGTAATACTGGGTCAAATCAAAAGCATTCTGGATTTGGGCGGGGGTGATGCTTTTTTGCAAAAAATTCCTGATCTTTTCTGACCCGCTTTCAACACCGTAGCTGATCTGAATACACCCGGCCTTACGCATCCAGTATAGGATCTCATCGTTGACACAATCCACCCGTGAAATGGCGGTCCATGTAATATCCAGTTTTTTTTCAATGATTTTTTTACAAATATCGACCACCCGTCTTCGGTGAACCGTAAATGTATCATCTGAAAAATAAAACGAACGAACGCCGTTGCGATACAAAAGCTCGATTTGATCCACGAAGTAGCCAGCGGAGTGAGATCGGACTTTATGGCCCCAGAATTGCGGCGATCCGCAAAAATTGCAGTTTCCGACGCATCCACGGGTCAGGGACAGATGTTGGTACGAAAAATATTTGGCAGGTAGGGGAAGTTCATCAAGGTTGACGATAGGTTCGGCCTTTTCGTTCCGGATAGGCTTGCCGTTTTGTCGGTAGGCAATCCCCTTGATTGCCGTTGGTGGCTGGGAGGGATCGGATTTTAGGTAATGAACTAGATTTAGAAAGCTGTACTCCCCTTCGCCGATCACGACATAGTCGATTTCTCGAAAATGGGTTAAAAAATGGTTCCATAAAAAGGTGGCCCCGATGCCGCCGAAAACAATTTTCACATGTGGGTCAATCTGCTTGGCTATCCCGGCAATATCGATGCCACCCCAGCGGTTGGCATGTAAAATGGAAAACCCGATAACATCAGGCTTTTCCCGCATCAGCACTTCCTTGATTTTAGGGGATGTCTCATCGATGTCATGCCAGTTTAGAATCTTCACATCATATTTATTCTCCTTCAAAACAGAGGCAACATAATACAAACCCAGCGGCACAGCTCGCACATCTTCAGCGGTATGCACCCGTCTTTCAAGAAAATAGGGATAGATCAGCAGAATTTTCATGCTTAAAACTGGCATGGCAACAGTTTTCTGTCAAGGTTCAAGCATGCTATTGAAGTATCAACTGAATCTGATGAGATGATATGCAGCCTGCCAAAACTACTTATCAAGTACGGCCATAGACGGGATAGCCGCCTGATTGCACAGATTTCAGATATGCCTGGAATGATAAAGATGATCTGGCAGAATGGAAATCCAAACAATAAATATTGACTGGAGATGCTATCTGTTGTTAATAAAAAGTTAACTACAAGTATACACTGACAATTTGCCAGACGGTCCCAACTTCCTATTTCCAGCAACTAGATGACAAAACAGACTGGAGGCCTCAAATCAATAAAAAAGAAAAAATTTACGGCATCCTTCTGGATCGTATCCTTTACATGCAATACGCTCCGGGAGAAATCCTGAACGAAACAACACTTGCTGATGAATTTGGTACCAGCAGGGGCCCATTGAGGGATGTTTTGAAACGACTCGAGTGGAAAAAACTCGTGATGACCATGCCGCGATTGGGAACCCAGGTGACTGAAATTGATTTTCAAAAAATAATCCAGGTTTTTCAAATACGATTTGATATTGAAGCCTTGGGCGCAAGATTGGCATGTGAAAATGCATCACAAGAATATTTAGACCGAATTGAAAATTTAATTGGCAGGCTCAATTCGATTCCAAGAGATAATAGGAGAATCACGGGTAACAAATTTATAGAAATCGATTTTTCCTTCCGGGAGATTCTATACGCGGCCGCGCAAAATCCCATATTAAAAGAAATATCCGATTTTCTGTATCATTTGACGTTGAGGGTCCATCTTTTGGCCTTCAACAAAGGAGATTTCGATAGACTTGCTCCCCTATTTTTAAATGAAATGAAAGAAATTCAGGCTGCATTTGCCAATGGGGATGTCGAGGAGGCTGGGCAGATTAGACGACATTACTTAAAAGAGTACCTGGTAGATGTTAAATCGCTGTTTTAAATCACTCCTGGCGTGGTTTACGCGATTCTCTTATTGTTGTTGCTCATGCACTAAGATTGTTCATGGCAGTCTTCATTCGATTTAAAGCCTTTTTCAGTAGCCGGCGCGGACATCCAAAATTCATCCGCGCAAAACCAGGTCCGGCAAATTCTATCCCATCCTGAAGACCAACCCCGGCATCTTCGAAGAATTTAACAGGGTTTTCTAAGCCGCTGGAGCGCATATCAATCCAGGCCAGATAAGTGGCTTCTGCCGGGGTCATCGAAATTAAAGGCATTTGTTGAATGGCCCTGGTAACAGTTTCACGGTTCACGCGCAGGTAATTCAGCAATGCTTCATGCCAGTCGGCACATTCCGAAAAAGCCGCCATAGTCGCCGCATAGCCCAGTGCATTGGGCATAGGAACAATACCTGCCATTGCCTTTTTGAATTGCTCGCGTAATTTTTTGCTGGAAATCACGGCGAACGCACAACCTAAG
>JASFSK010000713.1:0-3116 GCA_050114455.1 Desulfobacterales bacterium
TATTATGTATAACACAAAAATGGGTTTTCGCACCAAGGCATACACGGCCAGTGCAGCAGGAATTGAGGAAACCGCCCCGGAAGTAATAAAAGCCATCGCCGCACCCGGGACCATTCCCATTTCCATAAGACCGGAAATCAGCGGAATGGCAGCATAGCCGTTCATATATGCGGGTATGCCTATGACAGATGCAAGCGGTATTGCAAATGTACTCTTGTCACCAACAATATTCGCAATCCAGTCCGCTGGAATATAGGCGATCATGAGACTCTCCAGAAAGAAAGCGAAAAACATCCATTTTCCCAGAAACAGTCCATTTTCACGAATTTCTTTGGTGAATAGGGACAGACGCTCCGGCCTTTGCCAGAATCGGTAGAATACTTGGATCTTGGCGTTGTTACTAAAAGAAGGCTGACAGCAGCCGCTCGCCGGATTTCTTCTTAATGGCCGGTGTAAAAAACCAACCTTCTGAAGTCCGGATACCGCAAATCCTGCCGAAAGTCCCATGCCGAGGGCAGCGAATGTTTTGGCAATTGCAAAATTCAAACTGATGCCGGATGCAGTGAGAATAAACATTTCCGGATCCATGATCGGAGAGGATATGCAAAAGGCCATGACAGGTGCGAGCGGGACACCGGATGCCAGCATTGCTGCGATCAGTGGAATCACGCCGCATGAACAAAAGGGCGACAAAGCGCCTGCAAGCGATGCAGCCACTATGGTTATCCATGATTTGCCCGAAAATACCCGTGCAATATGAGCGTCGATCCCGGTAGCCTTGGCAAAACCCGCAAAGGCGATGGCCAGAATAAAAAACGGTGCTATTTCCAGCATGGATTTCAATGAAAATCGGAGGCTTTGATGTGCTTGGGATTGATCAAGAACAGCCAGAACCGAGAATGCGAGAACCACAGCAATCAATACACGATCCGTGATAAAGGCATAAAATCGGTTCATCGGGTTTGGTTTCTGAATAGAATTGGCGATAATGTCCATCGTGTGTCTCCTGTTGATTTTGTATTTCCAGTAATATAGAATAAAGCTCGCAAAAAAAATTTATCCTTTGAGACTCCTGATATAGGTTGGGTCGGTTGCACAGCACTCTTCAGTTAAAAAGGATACAATCCCATCAATATAATCGTAATTGATAAAACAACGTAGAACCGTTTTTTCCCGCACTTGGCGAATCAGCCCCACATTTTTCAGATGACTGAGGTGATGCGAAAGCGTCGAATTGGGTATATCCAGTACATTTCGGATTTCACCAACCGACTTGCCGGCATCGCCAGCCCGTACAAGTTCACGCACTATTTTTAGACGTGTAATATTTCCGAGTTGGCTGAGCAAAGAGGCCGCAATATCGTAATCAAGTTTCATGGCTACATAATAAAGCATCCGAGGAATTGTGTCAACTATATTTCCAGAAATTTCGAAAAATAGTCATCCTAAAATTAGCTCATTTTTACATACACCACCGCGAGTCTTTCAGAACACTTCATTAAACATGAAATAAAAGGGTGCGAATAGTGTAATTTTAATTTGTGTAAGCGGAATTTTTTGCAACATCTACTCTACAATACTGAATCCCCAATATATGTGTTGAATCATAATGCCATTTGTATTATAAATCGAAATATAATTGCGGATTTTAATGAAATATCGAAACAAACTTGAGGAGAATAATGTATAATCGAATCCTTAATTTGACGAGTCTTTTAAAAAAGAAATCATTTTTCCTCTTTGGACCCAGGGGCACCGGTAAAACGACGCTGGTCAGACACACGCTTTCAGGGGTCACCGTAATCGATTTGCTGGAAATTAAAACCTACCGTGAATACCTAAAAAATCCATCCAGAATTTCTGAGCAAAAGTTAAAACCGATTGTGGTCATCGACGAGGTGCAAAAACTGCCGGAGATACTAGACGAAATCCATCGTTTAATCGAAACAGCCAACGTGAGGTTTTTGCTAACCGGTAGCAGTGCCCGCAAAATAAAACGAGGTGGTGCCAATTTGCTTGCCGGTAGAGCCTGGTGGGCCGAATTGTTTCCACTGACATCAAATGAAATCCCTAACTTTGATTTAATGACCTACCTTAACAGGGGGGGGCTGCCGGCGATTTACCCAAGCGATGATTATTCTGAAGAACTCTGGGCCTATACGGCATTGTATTTAAAAGAAGAGATCCAGAATGAAGCACTAACCAGGAAAGTGGCTCAATTCTCTGAGTTTCTAGATTTGATGGCTCTGAGTAATGGAGAAGAGATAAGCTATCAATCCATTGCAGGTGACTGCGGCGTTTCGCCAAACTCCATCAAAAACTATTTACAGATACTGGAAGATACCCTGGTGGCCTTTCAGCTAAAAGCCTTCACAAAAACCCGCAAACGAAAGGCCATTTCCCGATCTAAACTCTATTTTTTTGATATCGGTGTAACAAATTCGCTGGCAAAAAGGGGTGAAATTATGGAAGGCTCTGAATTGTTCGGCAAAGCATTTGAGCATTTTATCTTGCTGGAGGTAAGGGCTTTTTTGTCCTATGCGAGAAAAAACATCGGGATGTATTATTGGCGGTCCACCTCAAAGTTTGAAGTTGACTTAATTCTGGACAACCAGTGGGCAGTTGAAATAAAGGGCACATCATCAATACAAAACAAGCATCTCAAAGGTTTAAAGGCTCTAAAAGAGGAAGGAAATATTCAGAACTTTGCCGCCGTTAGCTGTGACAGATATGAAAGGAAAACCCAAGACGATATTACCGTCTTTCCCTGGAAGCTTTTTTTGGAAAAACTATGGAATGGGGATATTATCTGAGTTACACCCTACTTGGAATGACGAATGAAGATTGAAGATTGACGAATGGTTAATGTCGCTCGCGCAGCGCTGGCGCTTGCGCCGCGTGTCGCTCTGCTTTTTTCACGAATAAAATGGCAAGAATTTTTTATTTTTGGCTTGACTTGGATCTATTCTGGGCGACCTTGAATGTTGTAGGTTGGTTTGAGTATACTCCAGGCTTTGTTGGGTTTCGTTGCACTCAACCCAACCTACATTTTGCCGGTGATATTGCGAAATGCGAAACCCAACAACAGCCGATTTCCAAACCAAGCCTAATAAGTT
>JASFSK010000714.1:0-3112 GCA_050114455.1 Desulfobacterales bacterium
ATTGGTTGCTTTTTTCTCCTTAATTATGACTGATGGGCAATTATTGAACCATCAAGAATGCATAGCGATCCATCTTCTGATCAAAATCGGTTCGAACGTTGATGGGAAATCCGAAACGGCGCACGGTAGCATATACGTCCACCGCCATAGCTTCCGGAGCCGGACGGGCCATACGCGGCTCTTTGCACGTTTGGCGGTCTGCGCTGCACTCCTTGCAAAAACAGCACGAATCCATAAACAGCAGAAAGGCCCGCTCGCAGCCGGACAAAAAAACTTCTCGCTCCAATTTGACCAACCCGGCATTAATCTTTCGAGACCAGGCATGTCGATCTTCGGGTTTATCCATTTTGGCCGTGAAGTGCAGGATGACAGCATCGCTATATTCAGCAAAAAATCGTTCGCATTCAGCCACGGACGGGGTGTTGGGCGGACAAGCACCGCCTCTGCCATATTCGCCGCAACCGAACATGCATTTCATACGAACCCACTGGGACACAACGATCTTTCTGGGATCGATCCATTTGTAATCTGTGTAACCTTTTCTATTGAATATTGAATCGAGAGCTTGCCGTTTATCAGATGCGAGGCTCATATGATGTAACTCCGTATGGTGAGATTGAATTAAAGATTAATTTGCGTTGAATTTCGGATATAAGGTACAAAATAAGCCGTAAATAATCAAGAAAATGAATGATGTAGATGAAAAACTAGATTTGAAGCTTCTATTGATAATAGATTAGACGACAAAAAAAGGGTATGGATAAAGCGTTATGGGGCAACCAACTTTCAGCACCATGGCCCTACTGCGATGATAGGGTTTCAAGTGCCTGGGCTGCAAGCCGTTTTTTTCTTAACCGTGGCGGGTAGAGACGACTAACGGTATTATTTGAAAGGTCAAATTGATTTACAAACAGTCTGCGGATCGGCGTCCCATAAACACTGAGCATGGCACAGGTACTGGCGGTCGGATTACCCGCCTGGTGAATGCCGTCATTTAAGGGCCGCACCACCGAAGTGTCACCGGGATCCAGAAAAATCCGGTCAATTTCTTCAAGCCGGGCAAATCCTTGAAGAGTCTCGTCGTCTTTCCGAAGATATCTTATTACTTCAACTTTTCCACAGACACAACCGTATACACCCCAGGAATTATGATCGTGGATGGGAGTATATTGCCCCGGCTCGTATATATATAATCGAGCCGAAAAAAGCCGTTGACTGTTGATATACAAAATAAACTCATTCAAAAACATGGTCGCCTGGCGCAGATCGGGATAGCGATTACCGCCAACGATACCCGACAGAATTTGTTTAAATAGCCGGCGGTTCGATAACAATTCAGGCATTTTTTTGCGCGTGAAGGCGATGCACTCATTTTGGTCGGTGATTTCTTGAATGGATTTTGCCCAAAGGTCAAAAACAGCCTGTAATTCGCACAGCGAAGGCGGCATTTTGGTCAAGTTATGATTCCTCCATCGTTTGGTTTTGTCTTGCAGTATGAAAGGCCAATTTAACGGGAAAGCCTACCACCGGTGCCTTAACCTGAAAATGCACTCGCAAGATTTTCAAATGCTTGGCTATATATTTTCCAGGCGCACATATTGGTTGTAATAAGGTGCACCTAACCCCATATCTGTTTGACCGGCTGAGATAAGCTGATTCACACCGCCGCCTCGATTCATCCAATCACCACGCCGGTAAAGTACGGATCCGGGATGTAAACCGGGCAAAATGTGGAGGACTACTTTCAAGCGTCCCAAAGGGGATACCAGGCAAACATCTTGGTCAGTATCGATTTCAGATATCATACGGTTGTCGGGAGCAATCCAGATCCGGGGCAGGCCATCCTGATCCTCCGGCAAAATTTGAGAATGAATGGCACTCCTCCGCAGCAAGGTCAGTAGTCGCAATGGGTAGTCAGGATTCGCCATGGGCTCCGGATGCAGGATCAGAGGAAAGCGATATCGGGCATCTGGATGGTCAAAAGTCAGGCCGGAATAGGCAATCGACCGACGGTTGGCTTTGATGCATCCCTTGGAACGTAATTCTTCAAGGGTGACCTGCAAACGGGGGTGATCCAGGGATCTTTTCAGACAGGATTCAGTGTCCGGAAGTTTCACCGGTGGTTCGAGCCTTTTACCAATTTCAGTGAGAATCCACATATCGTCGCGGGCTTCTGGCGGTGGTGAAACTGCCGCATGTGCATGTTGAACGTGATCGTGCAGATAGGACCCAATAATGTCTTCCTGTTCAAGCATCAGGGTGCTGGGCAATATCAAATTCGCCCGCTCGGCGGTGTCGTTCATGAAGGCGTCCACCACCACCTTAAAATCAACGTTTTCAAAGGCACGGGCGGTTTGACGCGAGTCCGGTGCCTGGTTGATGACATTGATTCCGTTGACCCAGATGAGTTTGATCGTTGGTGCGGTGGCTGTTTCGATTTCACGACCAATGGTGGCAATCGGAAAGGATCGCCGTTTTTTTCGCGAACCCCGGGTCCAATTAAGGTTCAAATTACGGTAGGAATGCAGGTGAAAATAGCTGCCACCCCCGGAAATGCCAATGTTTCCGGAAAGCATTGCCAAGGCGTTGATGAAGCGCGTATTTTCGCCACCGTAGCGATAGCGTTGCAGCCCGGCGCCGACAATGGTGGCTGTCGGTGTATCTTGCTGATACCATTGCCATAATTTCTCGACGTCAGCCAGGTTGACCTCACAGGCTTGGATTAATTTTTCGAGGGCCCAATCGGATATCAGTTCCTGGAATTTGTCAGGCTTTTTAGTGTGTTCGAGAATTGCCTGATGTATTTGGTGCTTTTCCCAGAGCAGCCGGATAACGGCGGCGGCCAAAAACCGGTCTGTCCCGGGACGGATACGAATACGGTCATCCGAAAATGAATCGTTCCCGTCTCCGCCGGGAGAAACCGTCAACACCCGGGTGCCCATTTTGCGGGCTTTGCGGATGATCGCCGCAGTGTGAATCGAGCTGCGCGAGAAATCTTTGCCCCAGTTAACGATCCGTGCGGCATTGACCAGATCATTGATGTCGTTGTTTTTGCGTGAGCCGAAGTCGTGAATGTAGGCCATAAAACCGGCGGCATCGCACAACGATCCAA
>JASFSK010000715.1:0-3110 GCA_050114455.1 Desulfobacterales bacterium
TGCTGAGACCGCCGGTATTATTGGCATGGAGTCAACCATGATTTTATACGATGAAAACCGCAATGAGGGTTTGCTCGAGTTTGGGATTCAGATACCGGTGCTGGCCAGCCGGGCTGCAAAAACCTTCGATTTTTTAAAATGCCACAAAGTTTTAGGACCCAACATCGATCATTGGCATATTTCGGAAATCAAGGAGCAGATCACCAAGGAAGATCTTCTGCGGGTGCATTCCAGCGAATATGTCAGGAAACTGTTTTCCGCCGAGCTGGAAGGGGAAATCATGCGGACCTATGAGTTGATCGATGCGCAGAGCAATTATTTCCGTTACGACCCGGATGCGGCAACGCTCCCGCTGCACCGCCTGTTTGATCGAACCTTGACTACGGTTGCCGGTACCGTGGCGTGTTGTCGGCAAGCCCTGGATAACAGTTTCTGCTACGCGTTTGGAGGCGGTATGCACCACGCCCAGCACGATTATGGAGCCGGATTCTGCCCCCTCAACGATATTGTGATTGCTATCCGTAAGCTTCAGGCTGAAAATCGGATTCGAACCGCCTGGGTGATCGATACCGATGCGCACAAAGGAGACGGGACGGCCGCCCTTACCCGGGGTGATGACACCATTACGACCCTGAGCATCCACATGGCCGACAGCTGGCCGCTGGATGGAGAAAAATACGATAAGGCGGGCAGCCTGAATCCATCTTTCATAGCAAGCGATATCGATATACCGATGGCTCGGGGGGAGGATCACTTATACGTGTCCAGGCTCGATGAAGGGCTCAGCAAGCTTACCGGCATGCCCCGACCGGATCTCGCTGTGGTGGTTTCCGGCGCCGATCCGTTTGAAAAAGATAAACTACCTTCGACGGCAGATTTGAAATTGTCATTAGAGCAAATGATGCAGCGGGATCTTTTGGTATATCAATTCCTGAAAAGTCGGAAAATACCCAGGGCTTATCTGATGGCCGGTGGATACGGCGAGAGTTCCTGGCAGGTTTTTGCGCAGTTTCTGGAATGGGTGTTGTTAGATCGTTTGACAAAATAACCTTCCGTTAATGGCTGTTTTGCAATGCTACTTAAAAATTCTCAAATAGCATGCTGAAAGGGATTCAGATCTATGAACGATGACTTTCTGTATCGGGATGTTCCCGCCCTTGGGCACCGTGTGTTTCGGCTGGGCCTAGCTACCAACTTCGGTATCGAGGGAGCGGATTTAGAATGGGCATTGGAGCAGGGTATAAACTATGTCTTTTGGACTCCCAACGCACGGCGGGTAACCTCATCAATCAAGGCAGCTTTAAACCGTGACCGGGAATCATTTGTTCTGGCGTCCGGACCTATCATTGGCTATTTTGGCGGCAGTATTATACGCGCCTGCGACCGACTGCTCAAGACGCTCGGTACGGATTATCTCGATGTTTTTCAGCTTTTTTGGCTAGGTCGCACGAGCATCTGGACGTCTGCGACGATGGACGCTCTGGTATCCCTGCGGGAGTCCGGAAAAGTTCGGTCCATTGGGATAAGCATTCATGACCGCAAACGGGCGGGCAAGCTCGCCGCTGACTCCCCGCTAGATATGCTTATGGTGCGTTACAATGCCGCCCATACGGGTGCCGAGCAGGACATTTTTCCGCACCTATCCAAGCGTAAACCCGCTATTGTTGCCTATACAGCCACCCGATGGCGTGGACTGCTCAAACGACCAAAGGGTTGGGGCGGCCCGGTCATGACCGCATCCGATTGTTATCGCTTCTGCCTTTCCCATCCCCATGTTGATTTGGTGCTGACAGGACCTAAAAACCGTTTGCAGCTGCAAGAGAACTTAAGTCTTCTTCGTCAAAAAGGACCATTATCCGAGGACGAAACCAACTGGATCAGAGATTACGGAAAACTTGTCTACAAAGACAGCTCACGGTTTACGTTCCGGTTTTAAGCATCACACATATGGAAATTTGCCATGACAAAACGTAGAGCGGAGCGTTCATTTTTAAGCTATATTGATCTTTCCAGGGAATATTATGCGGCCCATGGGTACTCTAAACCCTATAAGTGGATTTCTCATCAAACTGTTCCCTTCACCAGACTGAATAAGCCGCTCTCCGAATGCAGGGTTGGTTTGCTGACGACGGCAGATCTTGAAAAGCTACCAGGAGAAAGCGTCCAGGAAAGGCATTTATCGAGAAATGTATATGCCCATCCCGCAGATGACGCTCCTGAGCATTTCTATACTCTGGATCTACAGTGGGACGAGGAGTCCACCCACACCGACGATAATGATAGCTTTATGCCGTTGAATCGGCTGGCTGAATGCGCTGCCGATGGCAACATCGGATCCGCATCACCAAGATTTTACGGGGTTATGACTGACTATAGTCAAGGTAAAACCTTGAAAAAATCGGCACCTCAGGTTCTTGAGTACTGCAAAGAGGACGGTGTCGGTGCTCTAATTCTTCCAGCCCTTTGACCTGTCTGCCACCAGACCGTGAGTCTGGTAGCCAGGCATCTTGAAGAAAATGATATTTCAACGGTTGTCGTGGGCTCGGCACGGGATATCGTTGAGGAATGCGGGGTTGCGCGGTTTTTGTTTACGGACTTTCCCTTGGGAAACCCCTTTGGCAAGCCCTGGGATAAAAAGATGCAGCGGGCTATCATGGACTTGGCCCTTGAACTGCTGGAATTTGCTCGGCGACCACGGACAACCGTCCAAGCACCTTTCATCTGGTCTGAAGATGAGTCTTGGCGCAAGGTTTTCATGCATGTCTCAGAGGAAAAGCGAGAAGAATATCTAAAAGCGGGAGAAGCCCGACGCGCTGCGCAGGCAGAAGTGAAAGCGAAGCTCAAAAACAGAGATCAAAAATTATTGTGACAATTAATTTGTCATAAAGGCTTGACTCACGACAAATAAAAGGCTAACTTGTCGCTAAAAACTAATTTCGCGACAAAAAATGCCAAAGTATATCTCAGATAATGATCTATACCCAATTGAAACCCTGCTCGCCGACCGACATGACGGATGGCGGATTGGGGAAATAGAGAAGGCTCTTGAGAACCAGGGCCTATCCTTCAATCGCCGTACTTTGCAGCGACGACTGGCCCGGCTTGAAAAA
>JASFSK010000716.1:0-3105 GCA_050114455.1 Desulfobacterales bacterium
ATCGCACCCACCAGTCCACACACCGAAGCGGATGCTCCGATGGTCAGATAAACGCCAGCCAGATAGGAAATCCAAAAGCCGACGATGCCACTCAGGGTGTATATGGTAAACATTCGGTAAATACCAAATTCACGGTTGACGAGCTTGGCAAGTTGATTGAATGCCGCCATATTGAAAAAAAGGTGCAGAATTCCACCATGAAGATAACTGGCTGACACGAGCGTCCAATAGCGGTGATATTCGTTAATGGGTATGGTCCCGGTAGCGCCGAACAATTGGAGAATCGCATCGGAAGGCGACAGGAAGACGAGTGGATGAAGAGCTAGACCGGCTGATCGGAAGTCAAATGCAATCGAAAGACCGTAAACAACCACATTTATCAATATAATGAATTTAACAAATTTGTTGGGGTCTCGAAAACCCTGGGTCCAGATATTATTTTTCCAGAATGAGGCCGGATGGGTCATGCTGCAATAGGGACATTTCTTCTCAGACGCACTGATAAGCTTTCTGCAGTTGGGGCAAAGAATGGATTGTCGTTGAAAATCTGCCATAAATTCAAACGGGTCCCACAGGTAGAGGTTATATCCCTTTAATGAAGTTTATTGGACCGAGAGATGTTCAGCCGTTCTATTCCGACACCCACATTAAAGAATCCGGTATCAAGGGTCCGCCCACTTTTTCAGACAAGGTCTTCAGGGTGGCGCGCAGCTCTGACATTCTATCGTCGATGATCTTTCGGTTGGGTGACCAGTCTGCCGGGCAGGCAATTTTAAGCTGCTCCAGTTCGCTGTCAATTTCAGCTACCATGCCATGCAGTCCTCGAATCGAAGAAGACGCGGCTTCCATCTCATTGGCCGGCAGCTGATCAACAATACGAATAACATCGTAAATTTTGGCTTTCCAACCCGTCAATTGATTTTCCAATTTATCGCAATAGGCGTTAACTTCCATTTGAGCCTCCATGGTTGTGATAGCGGTATCGAATGAAGCCAGAGATAATGCCGAACCCCGGTTCGTTGTTGGCGAAACACAGGAAAGTTTTTCAAACGAAATCGGTTCAACGCTCACAGGTCGACAATCAAGCCGCTAATGAATAGGTTAATACAAGGATTCTCGGTACACTTGTAAAGATTTCCTGATACTGAAATGACCTCGCTCGAATAAGTTTCAGGGTGGCCCTAAAGCCACCCTGAAAAGGAGGTTGTTGAAACATATGCCAGCAGCCGGGATCTACAAATTATTATTTAAGAATATCAAGATCGACTCATCAAATATGAAGATTAAATCAAAATGATGAGGTTAATTACATCCTGTGTTAAAGGTAATTGTCAATCGGGTATCTCAGAAATCACATATTTACAATAATACCGATACCCGATTGGTCAAGACCAATTGGGCAATTCCGATTCGAAATGCATTCGGCTGCAGGTGGCCACAGGGTCAACGCATTTACAATTTGCAGGGGGATGAAAGCATTTTCTGGATGACGGTATCACTATCCATTCCGTCCAATTAACTCCGTGATCCCAGATGGATGATGGAAACTCGATTATTATCGAATTTTCGCCCGTTTGCAGATCATCATCCATCTGGGATCACACTGCAAACATCTAAATTTATGTTGTCAGGAAGAAAATGCTTTCATCTCATGAATCTATTGATTCCAAATGCGTTCGCCCTTCAGGTGGCCATACTTCCAATTGACACGTTCAGCCCATTCCATTAATATAGCACGCTGTAGCACAAAATTTGGTTAGAGCCTGTATCGGGATGCTTTATACTTCAAGATTTCATCGGTAAACTGATACAGATACTCCGTTTCATATTAGACCGCTCTCATGATTCATGTAAAAAAATTCTTGGGTAATAGACAGACCCTACCGAGTCTTGCCATCTTGATCTCCCTCGTTTTAATCGGGATAGGAATCTTTTTGGCTCAGTTTCGTGTTAATCCCGCGGTGTTGCAAAAAGAGACCCTTCTGCCGGCAACGGACAAATTCAGCCAATCTGCCCCACCGGTCGCCGATAAATCCTTTCTTCCGTTGCCTGAGGGGTTGGTGCCATTTACTTCAACAGAGATTTTTGAAACCCATAATCTATCCGATAAAATCAATGGTAAGGCCGAATTATATTTATCGGCCGGTTTCACTCGCCTGCTGAGTCAGCGATTTACCGATGACCGCGAGTCTGACCTGTGGATAGAGGTTTTTATTTATGACATGTTCAACGGTCAAAATGCTTTTTCGGTGTTTAGCGCCCAGCGCCGGGACGACGGCATCCCGCTGGACTTAGCCCCGCAATCTTACCGGACAGCCAATGCGGTGTTTTTGGTTCATGGCGGCTATTATGCCGAGTTCATCGCCTCCGAAGCCTCAGAGCAGGCGGTAACCTCCATGAAACTGCTTGCGGAGAGATTCATCCGTAACACCCGCGCAAAAACCACCGCCATCAATGAGATGGAGTTGTTCCCGCAAACAGATTTGGTCGCCGACACCATCGTTTTGATTTCATCGGATGCCTTTGGCTTTGAGGGATTGGACAAGGTGTACACCGCCGAATATAAACTGGGCGATACCAGCCTGATGGCATATTTCTCCCGCAGACAGACCCGTGCGGATGCCGAACAATTATCCGCTGCATATCGTGATTTTTTGTTGAATTTCGGCGGACAGGCCATAGAAACCCAGCTCCCAGTCGATAATGCGCAACTTGTCGAAATCCTGGACACCTATGAAATCATTTTTTTTAAGGGTGCATACATGGCCGGTGTTCGGGAAGCTGCCACCATTGACCAGGCAAAAAAGTTGGCCCAGCGGTTGAATGAACGCTTAAAGGAGGTGAGCGGTGAATCTTGACCCGCAAAGCAGTCAATTAAATCGGCGGGATTTTATGATCCGCTCTGCCAAAGCCGGGACCGCCATTGCCGCGGCATGTGTCGCAGGCTTCTGGTTTCATGACACCACCGGGCCAGGCCCGCCCAAGGAACAGGATTCAGATCTACAGCTGCCGGATTTCTCTATTAAAAACCTACCTGCTAAAATGAGTATTGTTCGTGGCCAAGACCGAATCGCCACGTTAAAGCAGGCCATCGCCTCCCTGGGC
>JASFSK010000717.1:0-3104 GCA_050114455.1 Desulfobacterales bacterium
CGACCGAGTGCTTTTTGACAGGCAGCCCGGATGAGGTTATCGCTGAAGCCGCGAATTGTCTGCAGATCTGGGGCGACGATCCCGGCTATATCCTAACCGTTGGTTGCGACTTTCCCAAGGAGGTCCCGTTGGACAATATCAAGGCGCTGATGTCGCTGAAAGGATAAGCCCCCAAATGGTTGTAAACAAAGCGGGCAAAGCTTTGGTAAAATCCACAATTTGATTTTTCGAAGGCATATTTACATGTCGGAGCAATGCTGAGCAGTTCGGCATCAGGACTGTCTGCGATTCATGTACTCTCTTTTATTTTTGAAATAACAGCGCGCACACAGGGATTCATATTCAACACTGGCCTCACCTTCGATGGCAACCTGGTCACCCTCGAAAACAAATCGTCCCCCGATTTTGCGGCCGTTGGCGATTGCTTTCTGACCGCATTTGCAGATCGTTTTCAATTCTTCAATACTATGGGCCATCAGGAGCAAACGGGCACTGCCTTCAAATCCATTTAAGAGGAAATCCGTGCGCAGCCCGTAGCAAATGACGGGGATTTCCTGAATCACAGCCACTTCGAACAATTGGTTGACCTGCTGATGGGTCAAAAACTGAGCTTCATCAACCAGTACGCAGTGCACCGGCCCCTTTTCACTGTTCCGGGCTGCTATTATCTCAAATAAATTATCCTTTCTGGCGGCGAGAATATCGGCAGTTCGCTCCACATTTAGCCTTGAGATCACCTTGTCACTTCCCTTGGTGTCGGTCTCGGGCTTGATGATGATGGGGTTCATATCCCGTTCCCGATAGTTATGACTAACCTGAATCAGTGCTGTGGTTTTGCCGCAATTCATAGCGCCGTATCGGAAATAAAGTTTGGCCACAATGGATGTCCTTTCTCCTCCTATAGTCCAGTATGCTTAAGATCGGCCGATGTGATCAACAATTTCTAAAATATGCTCAACCGTATGGGCCTCATAATCCGGACGGACGTTCCAGGTAGAGGTATCCGCACCGGAATCATAACAGGCGCCGATACTAAAAATTTCCACATCGGCTTTATCTGCCCGCAAAGCATGGTTGGCGGCCTGCACACATTGGACATCCGTCTCATGATCGCCGATGTAGCAGACCTTGCCGGGAGCCGGTGTGCACAGTTTATCCAGGCAACCCAACAGGCCAGCCGGATCCGGTTTCTGTTTGTTCAAATCGACCTCTTCATAGCCAACGATCTGCTTAAAATATGGCAGCAGATTATTTTTCGCCAAATAACGGGTAATACTCGATCTAGAGTTTTGAGAGACGATACCATGGGGAAACTGTCCCAGATCACGAATAACCGTCTCAATTCCGCGATAGAAAACCACCTCGGTAACATCAGATAGCTGATAGGTCGTCCACAGCCGACCGGCTTCATCGATCTGTTTTTCGCTCAGATTGAACTCCTGCCGATAAAGTTCGCGCCAGTTCGAAGTTCTGCGATTGGCCAGATAGTAATTCTCCAAAGACTGCAATGCCGGAAACACCAAAGCGTCTGTTTCGGTAATGCTGGCGATAATGCGCCTGGTTACATTCAAATTCTTATGGCGGGTATCCACCAGGGTCCCGTCATAATCCCAAATAATAGCTTTTATATTTCGGTGGGTTCGCATTTTATCCCGATGGTTGACAGATTGGAGAATTATAATTGCGAAACGATGGTGAGTTTGTCAATAATTAGAGCGTTTGCCAGAATAACGCCCAGCTATCGGAAGTTTTGTCATACTATTTCAAATAATGATAACACCACAGGTGGTTTATTCCAAACGCTTTAATATTTTTGCAAAATTCTGGCAACCCCGGGGCCGATAGATCGGCCACTTTTATGCTTGATCTGCATGAGCTTTAAGAATATAAGCTTTGATAGTGCAATAATTGGACAAGTTCCAATCGGTCTTATCCCAATTTCGCGGCATTGGGATTTAACAACACCAGAAAGGAGGTCTGTTATGGCGAAAAAAGCATTGTCTATTATCTGCATTTTGATTTTATTTTGCGGCTTGATGGTGAGTGGCGTCTGGGCTGCAAAGCTGAAAATCGGCATGGTGTTCGATGTTGGCGGAAAAGGCGACCAATCTTTCAATGACTCAGCCTATCGCGGCTTACAGTGGGCCTCAAAGCTGGACATCTCGCATGTCGAGATCGAGCCGGGGGCGGACGCCGATCGGGAAACCGGTGTCAGGATGCTGGCCAGCCAGGGATTCGATCTTGTCTTTGGGGTTGGATTTCTTTTTACCGACGCGATCAAGGCGGTCGCCGATGACTTCCCCGATACCAAATTTGCTATCATCGACGGATTTATTCCCGATAAAGCCAATGTTTCTTCAATGCTGTTCACCGAGCATGAAGGATCATTTTTGGTAGGATTGATTGCCGGCTTGAAAGCAAAAGCCGACGGTCATGATAAAGTCGGTTTCGTCGGCGGTATGGACGTACCCCTGATTCACAAATTTGAAGCCGGCTTCAAGGCCGGCGTGGAATATGCCCACCCGGGATGTAAAATCTTAAGCGATTATGCCGGAACGACCCCTTCGGCCTTTGCCGATCCGGTCAAGGGCAAGGAATTGGCCTTGGCCCAGATTGATCGGGGTGCCTATGTGATCTACCATGCGTCCGGCATGACCGGCGCCGGGGTTTACGAGGCTGGCAAGGAGCGCGGCGTATTTGTCATCGGGGTCGATTCCAACCAAAACCACCTCGGCCATGTCAAAGCGACCGGCAAAAACTACGGCCTCACCAGCATGCTGAAGCAGGTTGATGTCGCTGTTTATCTGACCGTTAAAGACCTCAGTGAAGGAAAATTTAACGCGGGCGTCAGGGTATTCGGACTGGGCGATACGGTTCAAATCGAGGGACGAACGTATCACGGGGTTTACTATGCCCTGGATGAATACAACAAAGATCTGCTTTCCCCGGATATGATCAAAAAAGTCACCGAAGCAGAACAAAAAATTCTGTCCGGTGCCATCAAAGTACCGGAGAAATAAGATTCAGGTCCAGAGGTTCAGGAGTTTCCGCCGTCGTTCTGAAGGATGGGTCTATAGCGGACAAGCAGGGTTCACCGGTTCAGG
>JASFSK010000718.1:0-3103 GCA_050114455.1 Desulfobacterales bacterium
TCGATTCTAATTTTACCACCTTCAGGCATGGCTTGATCGGCATTGATGATGATATTTTGGATAACCTGGTTGATCTGGTCGACATCTATTTCTACCGGCCATAAATCGGCCGGTAAATTAAAGTCACACTCAACCTTGGATTCGTTTGAAGTAAATGTGGCGCACCCAATAATGACATCCGAGATGGTTGTAATTTCCTTTATCGGTGCACCTCCCTCGGAAAAAGTGAGTAAGCGTCGTGTCAGGGCTTTTGCTCGCTTAGAAGCCTCTTCCGCTTCATCCAACAGATGAAAGAGATTGTCATTCTGCCTGACATCCATCTTGGCCAAGGATATATTGCCCATAATCATTGCCAATATATTGTTAAAATCGTGAGCGATTCCCCCGGCAAGCACGCCGATGGCTTCGAGTTTCTGGGCTTTGACAAGTTCCTCTTCCAGAAGGTGTTTTTCGGTAACATCCCGCAAAAAATTAAGGGTTGCCGGCTTACCTTCCCAGGAAATTTTCACCGCACTGAGTTCCAGCCATCTGATGCCCCCGTTCTTTTGTAGACATCTGAAGGCAAAGCTTATGGGGGTATCCTTCCCATTGAATCTTTGAAAATAATTTTGCTGCACTGTATCCCTGTCTTGGGGGTGAACCATTGTCATCAAAGGATTGGACTTAAGCTCTTTTTCAGAATAGCCTGAAATTTCGATAGCCCGGGAGTTGAAAAAACAAAGCATTCCATTCCGGGCGACAACAATGGCGTCACCGGCGTTTTCCACCAGCATTCTGTATTTTTCTTCACTCTCCAGGAGTGCTTTTTCGGTGCGCTTGCGTTCGATGATTTCCTTTCGGTAAGCAGCGTTGGTTTCTTCAAGGGTATGATGTTGAAGCTCAACCGTCTCGAACGCTTTAGAAAAGCGAACCGAGAGAAGAAACGACTGGAAAAATAAAAAGACGAATAACCCGAACTGGATCATGTAACCTGTCTGGATGATTAGATTTGAGTACAGAATGTCATTGACGATCACCAAAAATAAAACTGCAAAACCTGCCAGGCAGATTAAGGCGCCTTGACGTCTGCGGATGAAGGCTAAAATTAAACGATAAAAACCATAGCAAGAGGCTGCAACCGTAAAAATTTGAAAAATCGGGATCGTGTTCGTGTAAAATCTGGCAGGTGTGAAAAGGACGATGGCTGAAAAGAGGACACCGACGGTGCCAACGACGTAAATGAAATGCTTTGATAAGTCTTTAGGGAAAATAAAACGGAAATATATCGCAAATATCGGAGCCGCAAGATAGTATGTTAAATAGGCAATCTTGATGTAAACCTCCCAGCTAATATCTGGCAAAACACCGACCAGATATCTTTCCCCGGTCACGAGACTCCTGATAGCAATTAAAAAACAAAAAATTCCGAAGAATACAGCGGATTTTTCTCTCGATCGAATGATAAACAGGCAGATATGGTAGAGGCCCATCATCAAGATGCCGCCAAACAGAAATATATCGAGATTTAGGGCGTTTTGTCTGATTTGCCAGATATCCTCAGACAAGCCAAGCAGAATGGGTTCCCAGGCGCCACCTTTGCGGTGATGAAAATTTGACACCAAAATGACCACTTCAAGCTTTTCCGAAACCGGATCAAACTCAACGACCTGTGGTTGAAACCAGGGCCTCGTCGAGAGGCGAGTTTTTCCCGGAAATCCCGTTGAAATTATTTTTTTACCATCCACATAGACTGAAAAAGCTGTGGCCATATCCAAAAATTTGAATGCTATTCTCTGATCGGAAACTGGCAATTGTATTTTCATGCGGTAAGTGGCATAGCCCTCTCCCGGGATTTTTTTACCATCGATTTTTTGGCCATTCCACGTCCCTGGAACCTCGATCAAGATCTTCTCCCTGGTTGGTATATCTTCAGAGAAGTTCGTCGGTTTCAAATGGGTATTCCAATAAAATTCCCATCGGCCGTCTAAGGCCACCGGGCCATCGTTTTTGAAATCCCAGGTGCGCAAATCAAGCAGGCCATTTTCCACTTTTGGGGCGCTTTGATTTGAAATTTGCGATTTGGCGCAACCGCTAAGGGATAAAGACAGGAGGGCTGACACCAATATTGATAAGATTCCTATTTTTCTCATACACTTACCTATAGTTTACATTCCAAAATCGGTTGGCCCGCAATGGCCATTTTAGAATCTCGGACAGTCGCCGACCAATCAAGCACCCTGCACCAATTCGAAGCTATACTTTCAAACATTAAGAGAGATTTTCAATTTTTGCAACCCGATAGACAGTCATTATGCCAAAAATAAGGAGGCATCAGCAGGGCTGATCAACGGAGGCATTGATTTGGAGGTAGGTGTCGAATGAATTTTTAGCGGGGAGTGGGCAACGATCGCAGCGATACAACGGGCTAAGCAGTCGGAGGTGTTTTGGAGGGCACCTAATGGCGTTTTCCTTAAATTCAGGACTCACTTGATAGGAGCTTTTCTTTGATGTTTTGAAACCATCCTTTTTCTGAGTTGCGAATGATGCATGCTTGTTTCAAGACTTTCACAAATTCTGGATTCTTGTCCTTAAAGGCGATAATTCGGTCAATTGAAAGGACATTGCCCAGATCCGGTGGCTCCAATTTGATATTAGACTCCCTATTAACTGTTTCCATTGTAATCGCAATGGCATAGACCGCGACTTTTTCTGCTAATTCTTTTGAGCTGTAATCAACATTTTCCCCGTTATTGTATCTTGCTATTTCATAGACGCAAGCTATCAAAACCGGGTCGCCGATATCTCGGGGGTTTTTACACTCTTGAAGGTCGAAGTTGGTGTCGAGAAAATCGTCTGCCAGGCCCTGTAAAATCAGCAACCATTCATTATTTAGGTTTTGCGGCAATACCGCACTGGGACCGAAGGATAGTACTTCATTGTTGAACCGTGTTAACATTGCTTCTCTTCCCTAAAAATTACTTCATACATAAATTTTTATCGTGATTAGCCCATCATTTCATGGCACCGATCAGCAAAATCAGCGATCGACTGATGCAGACATACCCTAACATGCCCGCAGTGATTCCGCAACCAGTTCTACGATACGCTTAACTTCAGCACCCAA
>JASFSK010000719.1:0-3098 GCA_050114455.1 Desulfobacterales bacterium
TCCGTAGCCTGCATAATGCCTGGCGCAAGAAATTATTGATCTCCGGTTTCGCGCCCAGGGTATCAACATTCAAGGCAACCGTATATGCCGTTCTGCTGGGTTTGTCCTTGCGCATGAAAATCTACTCCAAAATTTTGCGATCAGTTCTTTTTATGGGTTCAGCCGTGTTCGGCATTCGATGCTGAGATCGGCTCAACCAGATCTGATCAATTCGGTGCGGCGTTTGGCGCGGCTGAATGCGGATCGTGTGATCTCCAGTATGCTTCAGCAAAACGGCAACGGGATTATCGGTGTCCCCAGCCCAGCCATAGACGCCTGCCGGGTAAACGTCCAGCCAGTTTCCCATCCGGGCACTCCGGGTCTGGGTTCCGATCTGGTCATCCACCTGGACCCAGACAGAATCCGTATAGCCGTTGTTTACGTCGGTTTTGCCTCTCAGCCAGACAATATACCGCCCTGCCGGCGCCGAAAAGCGCATTTCAACATAAACTTCAGGTTGCGACTGAGTGTGCTGGCTTGCTCCTTCGAAAAATTCGATTGCTTTTCCGTTTGAAGCCGCCTCATCGTTGGCCAGACGAACACCGGTTGACGATTTTGCTGTGATTGATTCGGTATTTAGCAGAATGTCCTTTGTCGAATCGTACATTAAGGGCATGGCAGCGCTGCTTCTGTCCTGATTACTGACCGCAAAAACGATCAACCCAACATACAGGACAGGCAAAACGATTAGAATCGATCTTTTGCGAAAAACATCAAAAAAAGAGCCGGTTGTCTTCATCCCGAATATAAAGCGCAGAACCTCAAATTTCCGAATGAAAAGCATGTACAATGCTGTGATGACGATAAAGGAGCTGACAAACACCATCACCCATTTTGCGACATCATGAATGGCCCAGGTCATAACGAAATAGCCAATACACAACAGGACGGTCTGGTGCAGAATATAAAAAGGCATCACACCCTCGTTGGCAAAGCGCAGCAAAGGACGATCAAATGCCAGAAATTTCATACTGAACCCGAGAATGACAAATAGCCAGCTCCAGGCACTGATAAAGGAGAGAAGGGTATAGATCCAATCCGTAACTCCGGCCGGGAAAGCTAGACGCGACGGGCTGAACAACTGGTACAGGTAGGCGGACGATAACCCCACGCCCAGCAATAGCGATATCCAGCGCTGATTCACAATCTGCTGCTGAAGCCGGTTGCTGGACACAATGGTAAATCCTGCTATCAGAAACCAGACATAATACAGAAATCCCCATCCGCCGCTTCCGGCATCCAGAACAGCTTTGGGAATCAGAGCCTTCATAACTAACAGTGGAAGCGGGAATCCCAGATACATCAATCCCGGGATGGCAAAAAACGACGTGACTCGATCCAGGATCTCCCGTCCGCTTCCGTTTAGCCATACAAACAGGCGGTAGCAGATCAAACTGTAAAGAAATAAAAATAGCAGATACCAGAGGTGCATCCCGTGAAAGGCAAAATTTCCCGGCATGTCGATCGCAAAATAAACACCCCGAAAATACTCTGGCAAAAATGAAAAGAATGATCCCGAGAATTGGCCGTGCGTTGATCTCTCCAGATAGATTTGCAGGGCTGCGTGGGTGACCGAGCCGATGATCAGCGGAATCATCAGCCGCAAAAACTTATCAACATAGAATTTTCGCCAACCGCCGGATTTTCCGATGGCATAAAACAGGCTCGCGCCAGATATAATGAAAAAAAGCGGCATCATCCAGCGGGTGGCAAAGACGTTCCACAGCTCAACCCAAACATAGGTGTCGACGTTCTTCACATGCCAATCGCCCAGATTAAAAAATCGGGTGCTGTGATACAGAAAAACGACCAGTATGGCCAATACGCGCAGCCAATCGAATTCATATCTTCTATTTGTGATTGTTGTACTCATCTGAATCCTCATCGATACATATTTTATTTTTTTTACCCGGCTATTCAGCATCAATTGTGCCAAATTTATTCAGGCCATAATTTATTGGTATTATATAAATAATTTTAAAAGCAACACCAAGTGTATCTTAAAAATAAACCGCATTTTGGCAAATTTTGCTGACAATGGGTATCCAATGCCAGATCAACCCTGCGTTGGGTAGACCGAGTTTTTCCATACCTGTCGGTGACCATAATTGAATTTTCCTTCGAATACCTGAATCTGGCACAGCCAAAAAAATTATCCAAAATACGTGAAAACCGTCAAGAGACGGACAATCTTGATGATGTCATTTCCAGGCATATACAGCGGGTATTATCCAAGACAAAAGGTAAGATCAATGGGCCGGACGGCGCGTCTGCTTGTCTTGGAATAAATCCCAGCACACTGAGGAATCGCATGAAAAAACTGGGGATCGATTATGGAAGAAAAGCGAAATATTGAAACACCCGGATACAGAGATTGGTTCAGACCGTAATTCAGCAATCAATAAATCGTTGTCCGAATGAAGATTTGATCAATTCCGATGATAGCGGCCCGCTTCATCATTTTGCCGCTATCTTGGTTCTGGGTATCCTGAAATCCTCAATCAAAGCGCTCAATTCTTAATGCGGCGATATCCACCTCAGCCGCTTGATCGGATGCAAGCTGGGAGACAATTTTGCCGGTTATCGGGGCCAGAGAAATGCCCAGCATGCCGTGGCCGGCGGCAATGATGACATTATCATAGTTCCGGGGCCGCCCGAGATAAGGCAGCCCGTCGGGAGAACAGGGCCGCAGTCCACGCCAAATTTCAATCAGTTCGAGGGTGCCGGGATCGATGGCCGGAAAATATGTCGGCACGGCTTTGAGGATCGCTTTCAGGCGGCGTCGGTTAATCGAAAGGTCAAAACCTGCCAGTTCAAGGGTGCCGGCAAACCTCAGGGTGTCTTCCATCGGGGTTACCGCAACCTTTGCCTCGGACATCATGAGGGGAATGTCGGGCCAACCCACCGGCCGTTTGTAAGTCAGGCTGTAGCCCTTGGCGGGCTCGATCATCAGCCGTATATTCAGCTCCCGTGCTAGATCGACCGTCCAACAACCAGCGGCCAAAACAACTTCCCCGACGCGAATATCTCCCCGGGTCGTCTCAATTTTGGTTATCCGA
>JASFSK010000720.1:0-3095 GCA_050114455.1 Desulfobacterales bacterium
ACTCACACCATCAAAGACCACTGTACTGCCAGGTCCGAAAAAGGCAGCATGTTCAAGTGCTTTGCGGGCATTGTCAATCGTATCGGGTTTCTTGAAAGTAATGATTGGATAGGATGCAATTCCGATAGTGACCGATGGTTCCCCTTTTTCAGCGAGTCGATTTTGCAGGTAGCGTGCCAATCCGAGACCTTCCGACGCATTAATCTCGGGGAAAATACACCCGAATAACGCGGGTTCGAGGATTCCCCATAAACCCTTTTTTTCCTGACAAATCATCTCCAGAATTCCAGCCACTTCAACATGGTCGTCAAATGCGCCGATTTCGGAATATTTTTCTTCTTCCTTCCGGGTCTGATCCACCCCAACTACAAAGGCTGTAAATTCTGTGACAGCCTCCAGTCGTTGCATGGCGTGTTCAACAAAACTTTTTTCAATTCGCAGATCCGGGAAAAGTGTTCGCAGAACCTCATGGATGCCAACCGCTTTTTTTTTGGTTAGATCCCGGATTCGGCCGGTATCTGTTTTGGAATACAAAAAATTGCGTGCAGATCCGCGGCTTTGAGATACCGCCCTAACTTGATTGTTCATACTTCCGCTCTTTTCAACACATGGTTAAATGCCGATAGAATAATCGGCAGGTCTTCATTGCGTAATGTTCTGGGATCGATGATAAAGGCATCGTCCTCTATTCGCCCGATAATCGGAGGCGAATTGTTTCGCATTTTTGATTCCAGAACATTGGCAGATAGCCCGTCTATCTTTATCCTCAGACATTTACTCGGCAATTCGAGAAACGGCAATGCTCCGCCACCGGCTTTCGAAGAGAGATCAACAATATCGATTCCAATTCGGGAATCATTTAATCCCATTAGATTATTCAACAGCTCCAATGCGCGATGTTCAATTTCGGCTATGTTCATTGTCAACATGCGCAGAGTAGGGATTGTTTGCACTGCCTTGGCTTCATCCCGATAAAGACGTATGGTGGACTCAAGTGCTGCCAGGGTCATCTTATCAATCCGAAGTGCTCTGGCTATAGGGTTTTTCTTGATCCGCTCAAGTATCTGTGCCCTGCCCACAATGATTCCCGCCTGGGGTCCACCAAGAAGTTTGTCGCCGCTGAATGTAACCACATCTGCACCGGCTGCTACCGATTCCTGAACGGTGGGCTCCTTAACCAAACCGTATTTAGAAAAATCGATGAAAGTGCCGCTCCCCAAATCCTCCATGACCACTATGTCCCGCCGATGGCCCATCTCAACGAGTTCTTTCAATGATACTTCTGCCGTAAAACCGACAACGCTGTAATTGCTGCGATGCACTTTCAACAACAGAGCAGTTTTATCATTAATGGCATTTTCATAGTCCATCATGTGGGTACGATTGGTGGTGCCGACCTCCTTTAAAATACCACCACTTTTCGCCATAACGTCTGGGATCCTGAAAGATCCGCCGATTTCCACCAGCTCGCCTCTTGAAATAACGACTTCCCGTCCACGGGCGATGGTGTCCAAACAGAGCAGAACAGCCCCGGCGTTGTTGTTGACAACCAAAGCCGCCGGTGCACCGCTAATCTCACAGATAATGTCCTCTATAACACTGTATCGAGAGCCACGGGTGCCGGCGACAAGGTCATATTCCAGATTAGAATAACGACTGGCAATCCGCGAAATGTTTTCAACGACCTCTCCCGGAAGCAGAGATCTGCCCAGATTGGTGTGGACGACCACACCGGTGGCATTCACCAGGTGTCTCAGATTCAATGCCATGGTTTTTGCAACGGTTTCTTTGACCGAATCAATAACCTGGTTTTCGGACAGACTTTCTTCAAGGTTGTCCATATCTGCGGCAAGAATTCGTTTTCTTCTTTTTTCCAATACGTCACGGATGCTATTGACGATTACGGATTTCGGAACGCTTTCGATAAACGACATCGTTTTGGTGATCTCGAATATCTGGTCCACCCCGGGAAGTTTTCGCAACATTTTTTGCTGACTACTGGATACCATTATCTTAGTTTCTCATACGTCCGGAATGAGCAGATTAAAAGAATTGAAATATCGGGTTTCATACTCATCATATTTGGATGTCGCATCGCTTTATTTGTCTGTAAATACTACAAATTTATTTATACATAGATTGGTAGGTTATTTCAACAGATTTTTTGGCGTGCCTGAGAAAATCCTTTATGATTCTTAGAATTTAAGGTAAGATTTATAGTTGATTTGGCGATGGCAGTAATGCTGGTGAAAGCGCATTTTGGTTTTGTTTTCCTTGATTTAAAATATCTCATATCAGGGGGTTACATGAAAAATCTTTTGGTTACCGGCGGATGCGGATTTATCGGAACCGGTTTTATTCGATATCTGTTTTCGGATTCCGAGTATGATGGAAGAATTATCAATGTTGACAAGCTTACCTATGCCGGCAATCCAGACAATTTGGCTGATATCGAAAAATCCCATCCTGAGCGATACATATTTGTTAAAGCGGATATATGTGATCAAGCCGCCATGGACAAAACCTTCAAAACTTATGAGATCGATGCTGTGTGTAATTTTGCCGCCGAATCACATGTAGATCGGTCGATTGTCAGGCCGGATGCATTTATCAAAACCAATATTGAAGGGACTTTCAATCTTCTGGAAATCTCACGCCAGAATTCGGATCGTTTGGAACTTTTCCATCATGTCAGCACGGATGAGGTTTACGGCTCTCTGGGACCTGAAGGATATTTTACCGAAAGCACTGCCTATAGACCGAACAGTCCCTATTCAGCTTCCAAGGCCGCTTCCGATCATCTCGTCCGGGCCTACCACAAGACGTACTCGTTGCCTGTAACCCTCTCTAATTGCTCGAACAACTATGGACCCTACCAGTTTCCGGAAAAATTAATCCCTCTGATGATCCTGAACGCACTGGAAGATAAGCCGCTGCCGGTTTATGGGGATGGCCGTAATGTTAGGGACTGGTTGTTTGTTAAAGATCACTGTCGGGCCGTCTGGGAAATCATGCAAAATGGTGTGCGCGGCCAAACTTATAACATCGGGGGCCGCTGTGAATTGGCCAATATCGAGACAGTCACGCTGGTCTGT
>JASFSK010000721.1:0-3089 GCA_050114455.1 Desulfobacterales bacterium
TGCCGGGGCGGAACTGGCAGCCGAGATTGCCAACAATACCATGGCCGACATTAACATGAGCATGGCCAAAAATGCAGGCATCGGCAGCCTGGGGGGAGCCAAAATCGAATTGATTTTCAAGGACCACGAAGGCAACCCCACCCTGGGGGCCGATTTGGCCAAAAAACTGATTCTGGATGACAAGGTCAATGGGCTGCTGGGTTGTTATCACAGCTCGGTCACCAAAACCGTCAGTGCCGTCGCCGAGCAATACGGCGTGCCGATGATTAACGGGTCCTCGACGTCGCCGGCCTTGACCAAACGGGGATTCAAGTGGTTCTGGCGTACCACGCCCCACGATGTCTGGTTCACCAAAGACCTGTTCGAACTGCTCGACGGTTTGACCGCCGGAAAGGTTAAGGGGGTCGACGCCGTATCCAAAGATGATATCGTCAACATATCATCGGCCTGTGAAAACAGTGAATGGGGCTCTTTTGTCTCGGCACTGATCAAGGATTTTTCAGCTGAGTACAAATACAAGCTTCGAAAATCCATGCTGTATTCCGCCAAGGCGCCGGATCTGTCCAGTGAGGTCCGCTCCCTCAAAGCCAGCCGCGCGGATGTCATGCTGTTTGCCTCCTACACCTCCGACGCCATTTTGATGGTTAAAACTTTGAAGGCCCAAAAAGTGCAGCCCAAAATCATCTGGGGACAGGACGCCGGGTTTGAAAAACCCGAATTTCGGGAGACCTTAGGAGATGCCATCGTCGGCATTTTGACCCGCACCGTGTTTTTGCCCCAGGTGGTCGACATCAAACCGGTGGCCGGCCGAGTCAACGCCTTGTACAAGGCCAAAACCAACAATGACCTGGGCGGTGCATCGGCAAGGGCGTTTACCGGTCTGCAAACCTGGGTGCACGTGTTGGAAAAAGCGGGCTCTACCGAACCGGCCGCCATCCAGCAGGCTGCCAACAATATTGAAATTCCGGGCAGCGAGCTGGTGGTTCCCTGGGCGGGCGTCAAATTTTCAGCCTCCGGCGAAGAGATCGGCCAGAACATTCAGGGCTCCGGCTTGATCGGACAGTACCAGAAGGCCGCTGACGGCAGCATTGGTCTGCAGATTGTCTACCCCTTTGACGTTGCATCAGCCGACATGATTTACCCTTTCCCGAAATATTAACCGTAAACCCAGAACCTTGAACCTATCAGTTATGGACATTTTGTTAAGTTCCATCGTGGCCGGCTTGTTGTTCGGCATGGTTTTGGCGATTGTTGCACTGGGTCTGACGATTATTTTCGGTGTGATGGACATCGTCAACTTCGCCCACGGTGAATTTTTGATGATCGGCATGTATACCGGCCTGTTGACGGCCCAGGGTCTGGGAATCGATCCGCTGTTGACCTTGCCGTTGGCAGCTGTGGTGGGTTTCGTCCTGGGCGTGTTGTGCTATGGCGGGTTTGTCAAATATCTGCTGCGGGGACCAATGATTGCCCAATTGCTGGGCACCTTCGGCCTGATGCTTTTTTTAAGAAACCTGGCACTTTTGATTTTTGGTTCGGAGGACCGCGCCGTGCACCATGGTCTGTTGGTCGGCAAAAGTTTTGATATCGGTATGGGCATCATCATTCCGGCCACCAAGCTGGCGGCCGCCGGGTTTTCGGTCGTGGCATTTGCAGCGGTATGGCTAATGATGAACAAGACCCGCATCGGCAAGGCCCTGCGGGCCACGGCTTTGAATACCCAGGGTGCCCGCTACATGGGGATCCCGACCGAGCGCATGAATGCCCTGGCATGGGGCATTGGTGGCAGTTCGGTAACCATTGCCGGGGCGCTGATCGTCAATTTTTGGTCGGTCAATCCTTATGTCGGGCTGCTGTTTACCATGATGGCCTTTGCAATTGTTGCTTTGGGGGGATTCGGCAGTGTGCCCGGCGCCTTCTTTGCCGGACTGGTGGTTGGGATGATTACCGAAATTCCTGGTTTCTGGGACTTTATTACCTATACTTTGAACTGGGAATGGATGTTGGATGTTCCAATGACGTCATTCAAATACATGTGGGTTTACGTCGCCTATTTTGTCATCATGGTGTTGCGGCCAAGAGGGTTGTTCGGATGGAAACAATAAAAAACGCTTTGGATTTTTCGGATTTCCCGCCGACCGATCTAATCATAGCCGGACTGGTGTTGATATTCCTGGTGTTGTTCCCCCAATTTCAACATTCAGCCTTTGCCATGGCCACGATGATTCAATTCTTTATGTTTTCATTGTACGGCATGGGCTGGAACACCATCGGCGGGTATGGCGGCCAGGTCGACCTTGGCAAGGCTCAGTATGTGGGTATCGGGGCTTATACCACCGCCGTGATGCTGATTCGCTGGGATATCCCCTTTTGGGCGTCCATGCCCATCGGGGTCGTATTTTCAGTCATCTGGTCATTTATCATCGGCTATCCCCTCTTCCGCCTCAAAGGGCACTACTTCGCCATTGCCACCATTGCCACTTCCCTCGTGCTTAAAAACCTGTTTGAAGTTTGGGAGTGGGTGGGTGCCGCCCGGGGGCTTGAGATATCGCCAATTAAATATCGGCCACCGGATTTTGTCAGGTTGATGTTTAAAGAAGATGTCTACTACTACTATGTTCTGTTGGCCTTCTTTGTTATCGGATTGCTTTACATCAACTGGTTTCGTAAATCCCGCCTGGGATTCCAGTTACGCTCGATCAAAGACAACGAAGACATTGCCCGCTCTCTGGGCATCAATGTCCATTGGGCCAAGGTCAAAACCTATGCCATCGCCACCGGATTTGTCAGCGTCGTCGGTTCTTTTCATGCCTGTTACATCAAGGCCATCGAGCCCGAAGATACCATGAGCCTGGACATCTCAATTCTGATCGCTTTGATGGCCATGCTGGGCGGCGCCGGGTCTCTGTGGGGACCCATCATTGGGGCGGGGGTGTTGATACCGCTCAAAAGCTATTTGAAAGAATGGCTGGGGGCCACGGCCGGCATGGTGGGCATCGATCTGGTGATTTACGGTCTGATCATTATGGTGATCTCAGCCTTCGAGCCCCGGGGCATTTGGGGTATCGTCGAAAAAATACGGCGCAGGA
>JASFSK010000722.1:0-3080 GCA_050114455.1 Desulfobacterales bacterium
CATAGACACAATAGTATATCCTGAACACTGACACCCGAAACTTGACACCTGAAAAGAAGAATAATAACAGAGTAAAAGCTGCAACCTCTTTCTTTATCGATTGGAAAGGGGATTCCCGTTGGGGTGATATCAGCGCTCTTTTTTTAACTAAATAATGTATATGGCCAGAAAAATACAAGACGCCCCTCCGGTGTTCAATCCATATGTAATATTGGTGCTCGGCATCATCGGTGTTTCGACGGGCTCCATCTTTGCCCGTCTAGCCGATGCGCCAGCCCTTGTCACCGCGGCGTATCGGATGGGGCTGTCCGCTTTGATATTAATCCCAATTGCCGTCTGGAGGGCAAGGAACGAGTTGCGCAAATTATCGCTGCGCGATATTAAGTTGGCCTTGTTGTCCGGCTTTTTTCTGGCCCTGCATTTTGCCAGCTGGATTTCTTCGCTGGATCATACGGCGATAGCCAATAGTGTGGTGCTGGTCAATACGATTCCGCTATGGGTTGGCTTGTTTACACCCCTGATATCCAAAGACCGCATCCGGGGGGCCACTATTACAAGTATTATCGTCAGCATTATCGGTGCGGGCATAATCGGATTCGGCGATTTTTCAATTGGTGGCAAGGCACTTTGGGGGGATTTTCTGGCGGTGATTGGGGCCATGTGTGCGGCGGTTTACTTGCTTTGTGGACGCCGACTGCGTCGCAAGCTATCATTGCTTTCGTACGTTGCTATCTGCTACGGCAGCGCAGCGGTCCTATTATGGTTGGTCGTGCTAATTTTGGATCTTCCGGTGGCAGGCTTCAGCACACACACGGTTGTATCCTTTTGGGCCATGGCCCTTATTTCTCAAATCATTGGTCATTCCAGCTACAATTGGTCGCTTAAATGGTTCAGTACCAGTCTGGTGGCGGTGGCATTGTTGGGAGAGCCGATCGGCAGCACGATTCTGGCTTATATAATTTTTGAAGAAAAGTTGACATGGATGAAATTTATCGGTGGACTGTTTATTCTATCTGCCATATACATAGCGGCATCTCGCGAAGGATAATAAACTATTCATCCAGGGGTTGTGATTTAGAAATTGGATCGATCTCGATCAATGACCGCACTGCAAATGGTTATCGGAGGTTAATTGGCAGGTTTAATTCGATCGAGTACTGGACTTACTCTATTATTTACTCATTCAGATACGGAGGTCAAAATGGCATACGAAAACATCATTTATGAAGTCAAGGAAGGAATCGCGACCATCACCTTTAACCGACCCAAGGCCTTGAATGCACTCAATGGCGCATTGCTGGAGGAGTTGTCTCAGGCCCTCGACAAAATTTCGGCTGATGAGAATATCCGTGTTCTCATTCTTACCGGGGCCGGGGATAAATCCTTTGTGGCCGGTGCCGATATCTCCGAGCTGGCCACTTTTGACTGCCTGAAGGCCAAGTCTTTTGCCAGAATCGGGCACGATATCATCAGCAAATTGCAGGTGCTGCCGATCACCGTCATCGCAGCGGTCAACGGCTTTGCTCTGGGTGGCGGCACCGAAATTGCCATAGCCTGTGATTTTATTTATGCTTCAGAAAACGCTAAATTTGGGCAGCCCGAAATTAATTTAGGAGTCATTCCGGGATTTGGCGGCACCCAGCGACTGCCGCGATTAATTGGTTCCAATATGGCCAAAGAGTTGATCCTTACCGGCAAAATGATATCTGCTGCAGAGGCCCTTCAGCTTGGCCTGGTCAACAAGGTTTTCCCTGCGGATACACTCATTGAGGAAGTTATGAAAACCGCCGGTGTTATCGCCACCAAGGGTAAGGTTTCTTTGAGAGAAGCGAAACAGGCGGTGAACAAAGGTCTAGATGTGGATCTGGCAACCGGCTGTAGCATCGAAATTGACGCATTTTCTCTTTGTTATGCCAGCCCGGATGCCAAGGAGGGGACATCGGCATTTTTGGAAAAACGACCGGCGGAGTTTAAAGGAAACCTGAAATAGATGCATGCTGCGTGAAAAGCCCCCTGGAACGGGGTAGGGGGCTTATGCTGTTGTTCTCCTGTGAAACATGGGATGACGAAGGACGATGCACGAAGGACGAATGATTGATGTCGCTGCGCTCTGCTATCTATAAAGACAGATTGGTTTATTTGATATTGGATGCTGAACCTTCGATGTTCAACGTTCATCGATTTCTTTTCTAAAGTCTCATCCAATCTTGCCGAAAATGACAAGTGATCATTGGCTAGATTCCTTTGCCATCTGATCCCAATTAAAAAACGACACAATGGACAAAAATAAGATATATACCCAGATTGTTTGGGGTATTGTTCTCGTCATGGCCGGGGCGGGGGTCTTTTTTCGAATCCCCCAGGTCATGCCGAAGATCAAAACAATCGAGTACTTTGCATCGGCCATTGGATTTGTCTACTTTTGTTTTTATTTGCTTGGATTCTTATTGATTCTTGGCGGCACCAGAAAAATTTACACAAACTATAAAAAATTAAAACACCAAAATTCAGACAATGCGTGACAGGAAAGCCTTAAAAATATGGTTTCAGCATCACCGATATCTCCCCCAAAAAAAGACCGGTATATTGACAAACTCACCTCTGAAGTTGCTTACCGAACCCGTTTACAAAAGATTTGCAACAGGATAAACGCTGCTGCGAATCTGGATGAGATTTTAATCAATCTGAAAGATGACATCACGTCCCTCTTTGAAGCCGAACGAGTTACGGTCTATGTTGTAGACAGAAATAAACATCAGCTGGTTTCACGCTTTAAATCCGGCGACGATATCGAAGAAATCCGCATACCCGTTTCAGCCGAAAGCGTCGCCGGATGGTGTGCTTTGAAGCACTCGACGATTAACATCAAGGACGCCTACAATCCCAAAGAATTGGCCTTAATCGATTCTGCTTTAAGATTCGATAAAAGCTGGGATTTGAAGACCGGATTCAGGACACGGCAAATCCTGGCCCGGCCGATTGGTTTTCGAAACCGTTTGCTGGGCGTGATCCAGCTGATGAACCGCAAGTCCGGCCAGGCCTTTGTACCCATGGATGAAAAATCTCTCAAAGAGGTCGCG
>JASFSK010000723.1:0-3074 GCA_050114455.1 Desulfobacterales bacterium
GAAGACCCCGGCCGACTTTGCCGGAGCATCGATCAAGACCATAGAAAGGTTTATCCGGTCGACGGGGTTTTATCACAACAAAGCCAAAAATATCAAAAATTGTTCCCGAAAATTATTGGAGGTCCATGGTGGGAGGGTTCCGCAAACCCTGGAAGAGCTCGTTGCATTGCCCGGGGTCGGTCGCAAAACCGCCAATGTCGTTTTGGGGGCGGCCTTCGCTATTCCCGGAATTGTGGTGGATACCCACGTGGGCAGGATTTCGGGTCGACTTGGTTTGACGACCCATACAGATCCGGTTAAAATTGAGTTCGATTTGATGGAGATTGTCCCCAAAAGCGCCTGGCACGATTTCTGTCTGCATCTCATTCTATTCGGCAGGGAAACGTGCATGGCCCGGAAACCGAAGTGTCCGATCTGTCCGCTCAATAAATTATGTCCTTGGCCGGATAAAATTTAACCGTTCCAGGGTTCCGGGTTCATGTCAAATCAGTTGGCATTGACGACGGTCTTCTGCTCAACTGCGGATGATGCTTGACAAGCTGCCGGCTGGCGTCTTAAATTGCCCGTTTAAATTGCAATTGCGGACCTCGTCATTTAATCTCTCGCAGAGCCCCCAGAGGGTGCAGAGAAATAAACTCAGTGATCTCTGTGGACTCAGCGAGAGGATCTGAAAATATGTATAGTTTGGCAAAAATTTATTGGCTGAAATTATAATTTATCCCTCTAATTCAATTCAGAATGCATTCCTGCAGGGAGCTTAAATCAATGCACAATATAAAAAAGGTTTCTAAAAAAGTCGGATTTACCATCATATTTTTTTCATTGTTGGTCGGAGCGGCGTTTACCGTCGGTGCCTATTTCGGTGTCACCCAGCTGATCGAGGAAATCGGTCCGATTCTACAGAGCCAGGAGACAACGGCCAGCGGTTTACAAGTGTGGCATCTGATCATGGAATATCATCCCAAGTTTTGGCATACCATATTTCCGGCGGCGCTGGTTTTCTCGCTGCTGGTGGGCATTGTTGCCAGGCTGATAGCGGGATCAAGTATAAAAAAACTGGCAGCCTCTTCCGAAGAGACCCACGAGGAAGCCGAAAACCTCAGTGAAAAAGAACAAAGAGATCTTTCCGATCGTCGCTTGTTTTTGCATCTTTTTGCATTGATGCAACGGGAGGGGCGACTGATGGACTTTCTGGATGAAGATCTTGACGGGTACGAAGATGCCCAAATCGGTGCCGCGGTCCGAAGTATCCATGCCGGCTGTCGGCAGCTTGTTCACAAATATCTCAAACCGGAGCCGGTCATGGATCAGCACGAGGGGGCGGTGGTGGAGGTTCCGGTCGATTTTGATCCCGGGGTCGTTAAATTAACGGGCAACGTGGTTGGAGAACCGCCGTTTAGCGGGATTTTACGTCATAAAGGCTGGCAGGTGGGTAAAATGAACTTGCCGACCCTGTCGGGGCGCCAAAATGCTGAAATTATCGCTCCTGCGGAAGTGGAGATTACATAATGGCCAATCCAAAATATATCGTCGGTATCGACCTCGGCACCAGCAACAGCGTCTTAGCATACACTCCGGCCGAGGTCGATGATGGGGCGACCTCCGAGATTCATATTCTTGAAATTCCTCAGATTGTCGGACCGGGCAGTGTCGCCGCACGATCCATGTTGCCGTCCTTTATTTTTTTGCCGGGAGAAAAAAACATGTCCCAGGACGAGCTGAACCTGCCCTGGCAAAAGGATGTCAAACAGGTTGTCGGAGAATTCGCCCGTGAACGGGGCGGCGAGCTGCCCCAGCGGCTGATCAGCTCGGCCAAATCCTGGCTCTGCCATCCAATGGTGGACCGCAACCAGGCAATTTTACCCTGGGAGGCATCACCGGAAGTGCCCAAGCTTTCAACGGTGGAAGCCTCCGCTGTCATTCTTGAGCAAATTCGGCAGGCCTGGAACTTTACCATGGCCGGTGAGGATGAAAGCTTGGCCTTAGAGTTGCAGGATGTATATCTTACGGTGCCGGCCTCCTTCGACGCCGTGGCGCGCGAATTGACGGTCAAAGCAGCTGAAATGGCACATTTGCCGGATATTACCTTACTGGAAGAGCCCCAGGCGGCGTTTTATGCCTGGATCGAAGCGTCACACGAGCGCTGGCGTGATGTGATTTCACCGGGAGATCTTGTCCTGGTATGCGATTTGGGAGGCGGTACCAGTGATTTCAGCCTGATTCGCGTATCTGAATCCGCTGGCGAACTGGAGCTTGAGCGGAGTGCCGTCGGCAATCATCTGTTGATCGGTGGTGACAATATGGATCTTGCCTTGGCATACACCGTTGCCAAACAATTCTCTGATCGAGGAACCCGGCTGGATTCATGGCAGATGCGCGCCCTGTGGCATCGATGCCGGACCGCCAAGGAAAAACTGCTGGCGCTTTCAGGTCCCGACACGGTTCCGGTTTCCATTCTGGGCCGGGGAAGCAGCCTGATTGGGGCAACGTTGAGGACCGACCTTAACCGGGCAGAAGTGGAGCAGGTCATTGTGGAAGGCTTCTTTCCGTTTTGTGACGTTAGCGCCCGTCCGGCGGCGGTTCAACGGACAGGACTTCAGGAAACCGGGCTGCCCTATGAGTCGGATCCGGCCGTAACTCAGCACTTGGCTCAATTTCTCAGTCGCCGGGACGAAAGTCCTGCAGAAATGCCCACGGCGGTGCTGTTTAACGGGGGTGTGATGAAAGCATCCTTGCTGCGCAAACGTATTGTGGATGTGTTGACTTCCTGGCGAGACGGCGTTGAACCAAGGGTTCTGGAAGCTTCGAATCTCGATTTGGCGGTGGCCAAAGGGGCGGCCTATTATGGGCTGGCCCGCAGAGGTCGCGGGATTCGCATTCGCAGCGGACTGAACCGATCCTACTATATCGGTGTGGCCGCGTCATTGCCGGCGGTGCCGGGAATGCCCGCCCCGATCAAGGCCCTTTGCGTGGCCCCTTTCGGCATGGAAGAGGGATCGGAGACGGAGATGACCGAACGCGAATTTAATCTTGTTGTGGGTGAGCCGGCCAAATTTGAATTTCTTGGCTCTACC
>JASFSK010000724.1:0-3071 GCA_050114455.1 Desulfobacterales bacterium
GGGATACATTACCGAGGGGCAGTTTTATTTGCATGACGGTCATATCGATCCCTTCGGCTCCCTCTCACGCTTGAAACAGCATGTGATCGGCAAGTCGACCCGCGAAGATCATGCCCAGATCATGAACACGATGATACGGCTGTACTCCAGCGCCCAGGAAGCCGAGAAAAAACAGGCCATGGCCTTTGAGCTGTCGCCCTTTGATGAAAAATTGCTCAAATATGGCCAGCTTTTCCGTGAGCGATTTATGGATATTCGCGTTTCCATGCCGGTCATCGAGGCCCTGGATCGTTGCTGGCAAACATTGGCCGAGTGTTTTGACCCCCAGGAACTGCTCATGAAACAGGAATTGATTGAGAAATATTTTCCCAAAGACAAAGCGGACCATTAGTTGTTTAGGGAAAGTCGAGCAGTATTTATTTAAGGGCGCAGGTTATGGCAAAATTGGACTTAAGCAAAAGCGGGCTTCAAAAGCAGCGCGATGACATGCGCCTTTTTCAGCGGGTGCTGCCGTCGCTCGAACTCAAACGAATGCAGCTTTCCGCCGAATTAAAGCACGCCCGGCAGCAGCTGGCCGAAGCGACGGCTGAAGTAAAACGGTTGAACAGACGGGTTGCGGAACAGTTGCCGATGCTGGCCAACCGGGAAATCGACGTTTCCGGTCTGGTTCAGGTGCAAGCCTTCCAGATCGAAGAAGAGAACCTGGTGGGTGTTAAGCTACCCACCCTAATGGCAGTAAAGTGCAAAGTTAGACCCTATTCCATGCTGGCCAAGCCCCATTGGGTAGATATACTGGTTGAACAGCTCAAACAGATGGTAGAGCAAAAGACCAGGACTCAAGTAGCGGCGGAAAGGGTGCGTTTGCTGGTGCAAGCCGAGCGCCGGATCACCCAGCGTGTCAATCTTTTCGATAAAATTTTAATCCCCACTGCCAAGAAAAATATCAAAAAGATCCAGATATATCTGGCCGATGCCGAACGCGCTGCGGTTGTGAGATCCAAAATAACCAAAAAGATGAGAAAAAAGCAAGCAGCCTTAATTGAAAATTAAGATGGATACAGCCGTAAAAGGGAATCCTGCCTTTATGTGAAATTGTCAGGTCGGTATGGGGACTTGCAATCCTTTTTCCAGAATGAGGTCAGGAACACTGAAATCAGAAACTAACTCAATTCATAAGCCTCCCCGATTTAGCGGGAAGAGAATTTAAATGGTTCCACCGATACGGCGAGAGCATGCTTCAGCGTGCGGACTTGATCGATGCCGGTGGCTTATGAATTGCCAATGGGAACGCCAGCATGAGCATCGTATCACTAGTAAAAGCAACGTTTTACGGTCACACCGATGACCGGCAGCAGGTTTTGTCTGATCTGCAAAGATTCGGCTGTTTACATCTGATACCATTGGCCCCTGCAAGGGAGACCCTGACCACCGGCGGTCCTTCTTCGCGTTCGCGGGAGGCCCTGCGATTCCTCAGCAGTTGTCCCAATCAACGGCGGCAGGTGCGTGATCCCAAAAAATTTGATGCCCATGAAATTGAAGCGCAGACCCTTGCGCTGTTGGACAGATCTCAAGACCTGGAGGCTGAAAGGGATTTCCTGATGGGTCGGATTGCAAATCTGAAGCCTTGGGGGGCGTTTTCTTTTCCGCCGCGAGAGACGCTCAACAACCTGCGGCTGTGGTTCTACATTGTTCCGCACAAGGATATGCAGCAGCTTGAAGCCATGGATCTCATTTGGGAGGTCGTATTCCGTGATCATCGCTTCTGCTATGTGGTGGTAATTTCAGAAAACCAGCCGGAAGACATGCCGGTCAAACGGGTTCGCACCGGCAGCAAATCCCTTTCGCTTCTGGAGAACCGCCTGGAAGATGTTGAAATTGAGCTGGAGGATATACAAGCGGAGCGCGCCGGCCTGACCCGTTGGTGTCATTTGTTTTCCGGTAGTATCCATCGGTTGGAGGATAAGGCGGCCGTAAAAGAAGCGGTCGAGCAGACCTATGCCGAGAACCCCATCTTCGCCCTGCAGGCCTGGACACCGGAAAAGCAAGTTGCCCGGCTGCAGCAGTACGCCAACGATCGAGGGTTGGTGCTTGACACGGCGGCGCCCCGACCGGAAGAAACACCGCCCACTTTGATGCAAAATCCCCGAGCATTGGCCGGCGGGCAGGATCTGGTTTCATTTTATACCACTCCCCGCTACTGGCTGTGGGATCCATCCATGATTGTGTTTTTTTCGTTTGCCGTCTTTTTTGCGATGATATTTGCAGATGCCGGATATTCGGCCATCCTGGCACTGATCGTCGGCGGGTTTTGGAAAAAAATGGGGCGATCAGATGCCGGACAGCGCTTTCGCATTTTGCTCGCAACCCTGGTGGCTGTGGGCATGGTCTATGGCGTGGTTGTCGGAAGCTATTTCGGGCTATCCCCTGCTGAAAACAGTCTGCCAGGCAGATTGAAGATCATCGACATGATGAATTTTGATCTCATGATGCAGCTTTCGATATTATTGGGCGTTTTTCATCTCGTGGTCGCCAATGCCGTATCCGCCTGGCACTTCCGGCGTTCAATCCGGGCAACTATCCCCTTGGCTTGGGTATTTATTTTCCTGGGTGCGGTGGCCGTCTGGCAAGCTGTCTCTCAGGGGGAGACATTGGGTTTTTTGAAGCCCTACGGCCTTTTAGCCATGGTGCTGGGGATGGTCATGGTGGTGTTATTCACCAGTCCCGTGGGCCCGCTCTGGAAGCGTCTGTTAAAAGGGCTTGGCGGGCTTACCGGCCTCTCCAGTGCCTTTGGGGATGCTTTGAGTTACCTGCGGCTTTTTGCCCTCGGTCTGGCCTCCGAGTCTTTGGCCGTTACGTTTAACGGAATGGCCGGTCAGGTCAAAGAAGCACTGCCGGGGATTGGAATTTTGTTTGCGTCGCTAATTATCCTGCTCGGACACACCCTGAACTTTGTGCTGTCCTTGAGTAGCGGATTCATTCATGGCCTGCGTCTTAATTTTATCGAATTTTTTCGATGGAGTATTCCCGAAGAAGGGCGGCCGTTCAATGCCTTTGCGAGAAAGGAGAAGGGA
>JASFSK010000725.1:0-3070 GCA_050114455.1 Desulfobacterales bacterium
CTCCCTGACCTACGCAAAGATAAAATTACATTATCTTTACTATCGAACCGATAATTTTAAATTGGAAATTGATTCGGGATGGTGTTTGGCACCATCCCTTTGTGGACGGTTTACCCCGACGTGACGAAGGCCGGCAGTTTTTACAGCGTTGTTTAAACGACACCGGGCTTACTTGCGCTGGGTATAGTACTGCCCCCGTTCTTTGACGGCCTCTAAAACAATGCCTTTGATGGATTCATACCAGGGCTCGAAATTCAGATGGGCGATGATGCGTTTGTCCTTGGCTTCCAGGTTAAACATATTCATGGGAACGGGCTGCTCAATCATATTATCGATGCCGAACATGTCCTTGCCGCTCATGTGTCCCGGGCCGAGGATGGTTGGAAACGACGGTAACTTCCTTAAGGCTTCCAGGATCGCATCGTTGGAAGGCCATTCGCCCGGCGTATCCTTACCGGCAACCTGGGCGCCAATGCACCATGGTATCAGCCAGACGGCATGATCCCAGTCAATACCGGTCATCTTGCGCTTCACATCTTCAGGCGCCCCGGGTCCGTAACGCGCATTCCACAAGCGGGTGAAGGAAGCCTGCCAGGAATACTCGCCCCACCAAGGATCATCCATCAACGGGAAGCTGTCGATGGCGTGGCGGGCTGCCGGAAACTCCGCCGGAATTTTGGTCAGATTGGTTTCCCAATCGGCGTAATTTTGGACGACAATACCCTTGAACCCTTGCAGGTACAACTGCTCCCACAACAGGGTCTGGTATTCCGGCCAGGCTTCGCAGAGGCTGATAACATCGGGCTTGGTGGCCAACAGGGCAGTCACGATTGGCGCAAAATCAGTACCGTCGGCCGAAAAAAACTTCTCGTAGACGATTTCGAATCCCATAGCAAGGGCCGCCCCGATTTCCCAGGCACCCACCTGGCGGGACATGATGTCATCCTGGGTGGTTAACGCATATCGTAAAGGTCGCCCCAGTTCTTTTTCGCTGGGCAAAACCATTTTGGCCAACAGGGCGTTGAACATGTTGCACTGGGGGGTCACATCGCCCCCGGCGACAACGTAAGGCCTCTTCGGATGCATGTCTGTGGGGACCAGAGAGGCGTAGATGACCTTGTGCTTGGTGAGAAAAGGTGCGGTAGCATTGGCCGGATCACCCCCGATGGCGTTGATAAATTTGACGTTGTGTTCCAGCACCAGTTGTCTGGCGCCCTGGAGCGCTTTCGAGGCATTGGCCTCATCGTCAAAGGCATGCATTTTCAAGGGGTATCTTTTGCCGCCGACAAGGAGCCCGCCGGTTTTGTTGACCGTATCGATCCAGATATTGTTACCGGTAAGACCCGGAAGGCCCCAGCCGGCATCCGGTCCGGACAGGGCAGCCAGAAAACCGACATTAATGGTCTCACCCTTGGGGTAATCTTTGCCGATCTGCTGGTCAGGCAGGTGGCTCAATAGAACCGCCTCATCTGGGGTAACGCCGGCATGTTGATCGGAAAAGGCCATGGTAGGTAATGTCACAAACAAAACTGCGATGAGCAAGATCGAAAGCACTTGTTTCTGAAATTTTCTTTCCATTCATCTCCTCCTTTTGTTGCGGGTCCTAGGGTGAAATTTTTTGGGCAATCAGCGCTGCCTGCCAGCCTCGTTCAGGCCTGCAAGGTTTTTTAAGCAATCCCCAGACTTATAATATTTATCATAATAACAATATATTATATGTTATTCCGCTGCTGTTGACGCAACTATTAGCGAAACTGGTGACAAATGCTGTTTTCTCCCCTGTGGATTTGCCCAAAAGCCGTTCTTTTCGGTTGCAGCCTGCAGTAGACAGCAAGATCTATGTTGCCAGGTTCAGATTGTGGAAATCTTCAATGAATACTCGAGTAGCGACAGGTTCTGCTCCAAATGCCGGGCCGGGTGTTGTCGATGATCGAAAGGCAATCGGTCATCTGCTTTTTTGCGGACGACTCCTTTCAGCACGCTGCGATTTAATAACCTGTCGGTTTAAAATGGACGAGAAATTGAACGATTTGTTATATTACCCTCCCTTTGATTGTCAAGCTTTTTCTGATTGATCCATCAGGGGAATAATTGACACCGGCCCACGGGCAAAACCGGCTCAACTGCTATCGATTTATGTTTTATGGCATAGGCTGGGATCCTTGACCGGATATAGAAGTCCAGGTTATCGATGTTGGAATAATGCCGGAATTTATCAATGACGGTCACAAATTATGTTGATCCTGAATTTGTTTGAGGGTAAAGATGACTTGCAATTATACAAGCAGAATTGGATCAAATACACCCCAACTACGGGTTGAGTTGATCCATCCCCCTGGCAGGATCAGGCATTATGAACTATACGACCATTGCAAATGTCATGGGAAAACTGTTGATGGTTACCGGCTGTTCAATGGTATTTCCAATCATCTGTTCGCTGTATTACAGTGAAGACGATCTATTTGCGCTATCCATTACTGCGATCGTTTCCATCGGATTGGGTGGGGCATTGTGGCGTTTTTTTCGCGGTTATCAGGACTTAAATATAAAAGACGGATTTTTCATGGCTGTTTTTGGATGGATATTGATTTCAGCCATTTCCGGCCTGCCGTACATGATACACGGATCGATTCCCGCTTTTACCGACGCCTTTTTTGAAATGATGTCCGGCTACACCACCAGCGGTGCCACCATATTGACGGATATCGAGGTGGTTCCGCACGGTTTGTTGTTCTGGCGCAGCCAAACCCATCTGCTCGGTGGGATGGGGTTTTTAACCTTGACGGTCATTTTTCTGCCCCATGGCATGGGGGGATTGCGTCTGTTCAGGGCCGAATCGAGCCCCGGTCAGGTGATTACCAGAGAAAAATTTATACCTCGCAACCGGGATACGATGATCTGGCTCTGGGGGATTTATATGAGCCTGAATCTGCTTGAAACCGTTTTCTTGTGTCTGGGTGGCATGTCGCTGTTTGACTCACTGTGCCACGCATTTGGTACGGTTTCGACATCTGGTTTCTCACCGTGGAATGCCAGTATCGGATATTACAATAATGCCTATTTTGACTGG
>JASFSK010000726.1:0-3069 GCA_050114455.1 Desulfobacterales bacterium
ACAATGGGGTGGTCAGCATCAAAATGCCGATCCATTCCAGAAACATGCCCATGACAATCAGAAGAACCTGCATGTATATAATGGTTCCCCATCGCCCAAAAGGGAGCGCCAGAATGGCATTCCGCACAAAGTCGTCACCGCCGGCCAAGGTGTAAACGCCGATAATGGTCTGGGCGCCCAGTACTAGCCACATAATGATACAACTGACCCGGCTAGCCTCGAAAATGGAATCTTTCATCAAACGATAGGTTAGCTGACGTTTCAGAGCCGCAGTCGCGAGGGCTCCCAGACAGCCAACTCCGGCCGCTTCGCTGGGGGTAGCGATTCCGGCGTAAATCGAGCCTAGAACAGCCACCGCGAGCCCAGCCGGCATAATCAGTCCTTTGAGTAACATAAACTTTTCAACCAGCGGTATGTCGCGTTCTTCCGGTGGTGCGGGTGGGGCCAGCTTCGGGTTTTTCATCGTCGCCCAAACGATATAGACAATGAATAAGGCAGCTAAAATCAGCCCAGGAAACACGCCGGCCAGAAAAAGGTCTCCGACGGATGCCCCGGCAGTCATGGCGTAAACGATGAACACCACGCTGGGTGGGATCAATGTTGCCATGCCGCCGCCGGCACAAATACTGCCCAGCGCCAGGTGCTTATCGTACTTACGATTCAGCATGGCCGGCAGAGCGACCATTCCGAAGGTGACTATTTCTGCACCGACGACACCGGTCATGGCAGCCATAATGACGCAGGATATGATCGTCCCGATAGCCAGACCGCCCCGCAGCTTGCCCGACCATATGTGAACCGCCTGAAACAGATCTTCGGCAATACCGCAGCGCTGCAGGATTGAGGCCATCAGGATGAACAGTGGCACGGCCACCAGATCGAAACTGAGCGTCGTTCTGAAAATTCGTGAAACGAACATTAACATGCCACTGTGACCGAACAACAGCAGCAAAGTGATCGTTCCAATGGCGCCGGTGGCCCAGGCCAGGGGCAGCCCCGATACCAATAGAATGACCAAGGCCAGAAACATTAACAGGCTGATCCATTCGATTCCCAGCGTCACAGCGTTTTCCCCCTGATCAACAAGTAGAGGTCCCGCACAAATTTGGCCGAACCCTGCAAAAATAAAATCATGAAGCCGATAGCCATGATCAGTTTGCTGGGATAAAGGACCGGATTCCAGGGACTGGATGTTGTTTCTCCCAGTTGAATCGACTCCAGGGCGAATATTGATGAATGCCAAGTCATCATACCGGTATAGATTGCGAAAAATCCGTAAGTTGCCAGGTTGGAAATCAATTTCCCACGCGGTGAAAATTTTTCGTAGATCATTTCGATGTTGACGTGCTTATTTTGGTAGAGCACCCAGGCACCGCCGAGAAAGTAAAGCGCCGAGCAGGCCATGGATGTGAACTCCGAAGCCCACAAAGTCGGCAGATGCAGAAAGTGTCGCATGATCACTTCATAGACGACGACAAGGGCCGCGAAAAGTGTCAACAGGCTCGATGTTTTGCCGAACAGAACAGACGTTCGGTCGATCATTTCAAGAAGTCTACGCATGGTTGATTTCCAAAATGGCAACGAGCGCGCATCATCTCATATGGTAGCCGGATTTATTGATCACGACCCCCACACCAAATGATTGCCCGAGGGTATCATGACAATGGGAAACTAAATTTAGCCATTCCGTTAACGCCCCAACTTTTTGATGAAATCGCGCTGCAATTGAATGGCCTCGGCGCACTCGGGGCTCTTCTTAGCCCATTCGTCCCAGACTTCGGAGACGATCGCGCGCGCTTTGGCAAGATTCTCATCACTCCACTGAATCGGCTCAGCTCCGGCAGCTTTCATTGCAGCAATTGCATCGGCATCGGAGATACGCAGACGCTGGGAAAAATCGATGCACCAGTCTCTGACCGCGGTTTTCAAAATGGCCTGGATGTCGGGTGGCAAAGCGTCCCAGGCCTTTTTGTTGACTGTAAAATCGCCCTGGGGCAGTGAGTGAAAGCCGGGATAATTGAAATACTTGGCCACTTTGTGAAGACCTAAGGAATAGTTTAAGGTCGGCACTGAATAATCGGTGGCGTCGATAACACCTTTGTCCAGAGCCTGATAGACATCGGAGGATGGCAGCACCACCACCGAAGCGCCCATCTTTTTCATGAAATCACCCAGCATGCCTTCCGGGGAACGGATTTTGATACCCTTGAAGTCGTCCGGACCTCTCAAAGGTTTGCTTGAAGGGATAACCTCCATGCCACCAATGACCGGACCGATGCTGATCACACCAAACGGCTCATATAGTTTATTTAGAAATTCGAGCCCTCCTCCATAATAATAGAAATCAAAGACTTCCATCTCATTGTTCCAGGCACCGGTCAAATCGGTTAATACCGAGAAGGCCGGTTGTTTGCCGGCCGAGTATCCAGCCCAGCTGTAGGATGCCTGAATCAGGCCGCTCCTGGTGGCATCCAGCAATTCGTTGTAGGGGACAATGGCCTTGCCGGGGAAGGTTTTGATTTCCAGGCGTCCGCCGGTCATCTCATTCACCCGTTGGGCGAAATCCTCGAATGCCGTATAACCCAGTAAAGAGGCCGGCCAGTAAGTGGCCGCCTTCCATTTGATGACGTTATCGGCGGCCAGCGCCGGTGCGGTCATGGGGGTTGCAAAAACTGCCAGAATGATGAAACACAAACAACCTTTTCTAAACATAATTTCCTCCTTTTGCCAGCGTGGGATACCCACAATTGATGTTGATGGCTCAAATTCAGCCGTTCACCACCCGCTATTTCGGATGGTATTGCACATTTTCTTCAGTACCGAGGTGGTCGGTGATCAATTTTTCGGTAATATTGATGTGTTCTTCCATAGCCTGCAGGCCTGCCGCTAAATTCCTCTCGCGGATCCTCAATACGATGGCACCATGTTCCCGTATGACTTCCTGGCGACGTCCAGACCGCTCGAGCACTTTGGCCCCAACCCAATCGATCAGATCGCGCACGTTTTCCAGAGCAGCTATAAGATATTGATTTTCTGTCAAAGATGCCAAAAAGGTGTGAAACTCACGAT
>JASFSK010000727.1:0-3066 GCA_050114455.1 Desulfobacterales bacterium
TTGATCTGCTCGTCGTTACCCACGCGGCATACGACCATTTAGGTGACACGCTGGCCATCATGCAAAAGTTCCCGAATCTCTTGCTGATGTGTGGCGCGGATGTACGCGGCTACCTGATTAAGCAGGGCATTGAGGAGGAAAGATTGGTCGCTTCTCCGTGGGGCATGATGGTGGAGATTGCCGGCGTTCGCATCCGGCCAGTTTACTGCCGTCATTGGTCCTACATACAGGATGAGGACGGTATCGCCTATTCCAGCACCCCTTTGGCCTTTATCCTCTATGCGGACAATGGTTGCGGGATCTACAACGCCGCCGATACTGCTTTGTATGGTGATATGAAGTTGTACGGCGAACTCTACAAACCCAAGATTGGCTTGTTTAACATCGGGGTGCCGTCTCAGCATCTGGGTGCCAAGCACGGCGTGAAAGAATATTTAACCGGTGAGATGGATGCGAAAGAAGGCGCTTTGGCGGCGGAATGGTGGGGAGTGCGATATGCCATTCCGTGTCATCACGACAATCCCAGTCTACCCGAAATTGTGAAATTTAAGCAGCTTCTGGAGCAGCGTCGATTGAGCAAAGCAACAGTCGCTCGACCGATAATTCTGGCACCCGGGGAGTCGTTCGAAATCTGAGCCGGTGACCACTCCGAAGCGGGAGATGATGATAAGAAACAGGTCAGATCTTCGAGGTCAATGGCTGATTGGGGCTATTGCCTCGTATTTGTTGCGTGATTGCTGAGACGGGGAAGTTTTTAAAATCTCAACATATCACTATCAGCTGAAATTGGGTCACCAAGCATAAATCAAATGGCAATTTGCCTAATTTTGTTAAGGTTTTCGGAGCGATGAAATCAAAAATAATCAATACGGAATATGGAACTTCGGTTGAAATTGCCGAAGGAATTTATTGGGTTGGCTTTCATGACACTCAATCGGGATTGCATTGCAATCCCTATCTTATTGTCGACGATGAAGAAGCGTTGGTGATAGACGGTGGCAGTCGTCCTGATTTTGCTACAGTCATGATGAATATTATGGAAACCGGAATTGATCCCAACCAGATAAAAGCACTCGTTTACCAGCATTATGATCCCGACCTTTGCGGAAGCATCCCAAATTTCGAAGATATCATAGGGCAGAAAGATTTGGATATCATATCAGACTCTGAGAACCTGATGTTTATCAGACATTATTCAGTCGCATCTAATCTAATCTCTCTTAGCAGGCTCAAATTTGAGTATACGTTTTCATCAGGCCGTAAAATTCATTTCACTAAAACCCCCTATGCCCATTCGGCCGGCAGCCTCGTGACCTTCGATGCAAAAACTAAAATCCTTTTTACCAGTGATCTTTTTGGCAGTTATGGAAAAGATTGGCAATTGTATCTGAGTTTGACGGACGACTGTTTCAATTGTCGAGACTATAAGTCCTGCGCCAGGAATTTGCCGGCATGTCCGTTAGTGGGAATCCGGTATTTTCATAGAAATATCATGACATCGACCCGAGCCCTACGGTATGCACTTGAAATCATATCTAAGATTCCTTTTGAAATTATCGCACCTCAACATGGCAGTGTTATCAAAGATAAGGAAACCATAAAATATGTATTCAAGGTTCTGGGATCTTTGCAAAACGTCGGTATTGATGGCAATATAAGTGAGGACTATGCTCCTGATTTTACGAATTTTTTTGAACGCTGGGACAGCAAATGAAATACGAGGATCACATACGGAATATTGCCCAAGCGGACGACTCGGAAGATACGCAGCGGATGTCAACGGTATGGCAGCTTTTGGAGTGCCGCGCCAGGCTCAATGATAGCAAAATTAACAACCGGCTGTTGCATGAACTGATCTTCAAATATTCCGTATTAGAAAAAAAACTCAAAGCCTTGAACCGTGAATTGACTTTCAAACAAGATCTTATTGAACAGGATCTTACGGCGGCCGGCAAGATTCAGCGAAGCCTACTGCCCAAAGATTTCAACTCCTTGAAAGGTTTCAATGTTGCCTGGAAATTTAAACCCTGCGAAAAAATAGGCGGCGATATATTTAACCTCATTCAACTGGATGATGAACGTTGTGCAATTTATATGATCGATGTGGCCGGTCATGGTGTTCAGGCTGCTATGATAGCAGTTTCCGTTTTTCAATATTTGCAGCCCCAACGCGGCAATCTGATGATGACATCGAACGAAAAATTCGGAAACCAAGAAGTAAAAACACCCGCCCAGATTTTAAAATTTCTTGATCAGGAATTCACCTTTGACCGGTTCAACAGTTTTTTTACGATGAACTATGTGATTATTAATGCCAAAACTGGTAAACTGACATCCAGCAGCGCCGGGCATCCGCCACCGATTATTTTGCGCAAAGACGGTTCGCTGCAAATATTGAGAAAAGGCGGGCCTGCACTTGGAACATTCGATCTGCGACCGGCAGATGATGATTTGATGACATACGAAGAGGAACAAGAACAACTTTGTATGGGGGATAAATTAATTTTTTACACGGACGGTGTCAATGAATATCAGGATACAAAAGGTGAGCTTTACGGTGATGATCGCTTTTTTAACAGTTTAAGACAGCTGAAGGACCAACCGATTGGAAGACTTCTGGAAGCGGTCTTCAATTCCCTGATAGTCTTTGGAAATAATTCAGATCCCCAAGATGATGTTTCCCTTTTAGGAGTGGAATTGACAAACATGGTTAGTAATGTATGAATTTCGGATTGTCGTGATCAAAGAAAGAGGGGGTAGACGTGGCTGAACATAAAAATAGGGCTTTAGACGCTTCAATGTACGGTTGGTGTGGAAAAATATTAACGGTTGATCTTTCTGCAGAGGTCATAACAGAGATAGACATCCAACCGTATGCGGAACGGTTTTTAGGAGGACGGGGCATTGCTACCCGTCTTTATTGGGAACATGTAACGGCCGCAACAGAGGCGTTTGATCCGGAAAATCATTTGATTTTCATGACAGGACCGATCACGGCTACCGGTGCTCAAGGTGCATCGAGGTTTTCTATCGTTGGAAAATCACCCATGCTGATGCCAGAGGGGT
>JASFSK010000728.1:0-3061 GCA_050114455.1 Desulfobacterales bacterium
ACGACCAGGTCGGTCAATCGGCGTTGGATGTCAACGCTGTCCACAAGCTATTTCGTGCCGTTGATGACCTCATTTTAAAAATCAGGGAAATAAATCAAACCGTCATTCATGCTGACAGTGGAAATGTGCTGCCCCTGTTTTTAAATATCAGCCTGGCGGCCGACTACCGAATTGCGGCAGACAATACCTTTTTCCAAAATCCCTGTCTTGAATATGGACTGGCGCCCAAAGGTGGTGGTGCTTTTTTTCTGACCAAGATAATAGGTGCTAGCAGGGCCTATCGAATGATGATGACCGATAAAGACATCTCAGCCAAGACGGCATTGAAGCTCGGTCTGGTAGATAAAGTTGTGCCATTCAATCATCTGGAATCTGCCGCCCTTCGCATCGCTGAAGATTTTGCAGCCAAACCTTCCCGATCCCTCAGGTGCTGCAAGCGATTGATCAATTTTTCATTTAAAGATCTGCGTGAATATCTCGAGTTTGAAACGGACGAGCTCAGTAAAATGATCGGGCCCTTCGGCGATGGCTTGGAGAGAGGAATTTGTTGAGTGGGAAAAATATCTTTTGATTGAAACTTCACAATTACTTATCAATATTTCGCTTTATTTTGTATATTTTGAATTTCGGTCATTGGTATTTCTTTGAGATTTGTTTTTTTGGTGTTTGGAATTTTTCTTCTTCCATACTCATACAGCGCCTTCAGCAACCCGGCGATTTCTTGAAGCCGATTGTAGACTCTTACCCCCTGTTGGCTGAGATCGCTGACCGCCTGACTTTCCCAGGGATTGTAGTGGCTGCCGATTAGAACCGGTATGCCCATTTCTTTTTCCAAAGCACAAATTTTGTTGACTTGCTGTTTTTCAATATCCAAAAATATTTTCCATTCTTCGGGGGTATCTGCCGTATGCATTCCGGGTCTGCCGATACCGTGCACAACCATCGCATCGGCTTGTTTTGAAGCCATAATTGCCCGGGCAAGGGATACCGGAAAATCGACCGCCAGAAATTGCCCGGAGGCACCGAAATCCAGCGGGTTTTTAACCGAGGCCCGATCAGGCATCCCCAAATTCCTCAGTTTCCTTTGCAAGTCCGGACTGAATTCTGGAACCGACATGCCCGCTTCTGCCAGACAATCGGTCAGGGCCACACCCCAGGATCCGCCCACCGTAATGATCGCCACCCGCCTGCCGGCCATCGGTGGGCGTTCGATCAACGCATGTCCGATGGGAAGAAGCATCTCCATGGTTGGAGAAATAATCGCGCCTGTCTGTCGCAGCAAGCCCTTGTATACCTGCCATGGGCCGGCTAGAGCACCGGTGTGGCTGTGGGCCGCCCGGGCGCTGTCAGCTGTTCGTCCGGCTTTATAAACCACGACCGGTTTTACATCGGTCACTTTCCGCGCAACCTTCATGAATCGCCTACCGTCTCGAAGGGTTTCGACATACATGACAATAGCCCTGACGCTGTGATCTTTCCCGAATGCCTCGAGGAAATCCGTGACGGTAAGATCGCTCTCATTGCCGGTATGAATAAACTGGCCGACACCCAAACCTTTGGCCCGGCCGGAAGAAAGGATATCATAGAAGGCATAGCCGCCCTGGCATATTGCAGAAATAGATGTGGGTAACAGGCCATCCGCCGGAATTGAGGATGCATTAAAACCGGCCACCAGATTGAAAGTACCGCTGACATTCGGACCAATGATCCGGATCCCATAAGACCGCGCCAGAGCGGCCAGAGACGTCTGTTGTTGTCTGCCTTGGTCGGAGGTTTCTGCAAATCCGGCTGTAATGATGGTGATTCCCTTTACACCTTTTTGGCCGCAGGCGGCAATGGTTTCTTCTACGAACTTATCTGGAATGGCACATACGGCCAGATCGACAGGATCCTTTATCTCCGCCATGGATTTGAAGGCAGGAATACCAAGTACCGCACCTGCCCTTGAATTTACCGGATAGATCTGCCCGGGGAACTTTGCCGAAACGAGTCCCCTCATAATAAAGGACCCCCACGAACCCGGCCGTTCCGAAGCACCAATTACCGCCACCGATTTGGGATTTAGAAATACGTCTATATCACAGGGATCCTTTTGCATTTCAATTTAGCTCCTACCCTCATTCGATGTTCGACGTTCATTTTTCAAGTTTTCTTCCTCGAACAGACTGCCCGCTATTGAGACCAGAGGGACCGTGCGCACGTAAACTGAGCTCCATTCCGAAAAAATCATCATTGTGTCTGCTTTTTACCTGCTGACAATACCACCAACGCATCCACCGCCACCGGTTTGCCACGGGAGATGATCACCGGGTTGATGTCAACTTCTTCGACGGCATCATTCTCGATTCCGAGGATTCCAACGGCGATTAGTATATCCGCTAGGATGTCTTTATCCACCGGTTCCATGCCTCGAATGGCCTCCAGGATTTTATGGGCCCTGATCTCGGCCATCATTTCCAGGGCGTCCCGTTTTTCTATCGGTGCGACGCGAAACGTGGTGTCTTCCAATATCTCGGTGAATATGCCGCCCAGACCGAACATCACACAGGGGCCGAATTGGGGATCGCGGGTCAGCCCCACCACCAGTTCGCGCTGACCTTTGATCATTTGCTGAACCAGAATCGCCTTTTGAGAGGCGTCCATTGCGGAAGTGATTTCCTCAAAGGCCTTGAGGGCTTCGTCCTCGTTTCTGACATCCACCCGGATCAGGCCTTTTTCGGTTTTATGGGCGATTTGCGCTGCACATCCTTTCATGACCAATGGGAACCCGATTTTTTGGCAAGCTTCAGATAGATCTTTCGGATGATCGACCACTGTTTCTTCTGTCACCGGAATACCGTAGTGCGCCAACACTTTTTTCGACTCATATTCAGAAAGTGTGGTTCGTCCGTCTTCAAGCGCCAGATCAATGAGATTCATTGTTTTCCTCCGCTGATTGGTGATTGTTATTGATTCAGATATTTTGGGTCAAGATGCGTCCTGCCGTTTTTTTCACCAGCCAATCTTTTATTGTTCGCCGGGCCGCAACTCCTATCGTCGTTTTCTGCGGCCAGATATCCTC
>JASFSK010000729.1:0-3061 GCA_050114455.1 Desulfobacterales bacterium
AAGATGATGAAGGGGAAATTACCCATTTCGTAGCAGTCAAGCAGGACATTACCGATTGGAAACATGCCCAGCAATCGATTGTGGAAAGTCTGGCTAAATACCGTGATCTGGTGGAAAACGCCAACTTCATAAAGATTCCGAGCAGCGCCTTGCGCAAATTATCGATTTTCTGACGGATCCCACCTGGGTAATCGACAATGAAGGCAGGGTGGTGTCCTGGAATCAGGCCATGGAGAATCGCACCGGCATTGCTGCTGCGGACATGGTGGGCAAAGGCAACTATGAATATGCCCTACCGTTTTACGGCGAAAGACGACCGATATTAATTGATTTGGTTCGCGACTGGAAGCCTGAATATGAGAAGAAATACCTGTCTATCAAAAAAGTCGGTGAAAAACTTGTTTCAGAATCACATCACCCCGATCTGGGCGAAAGAGGCCTCTATCTGGCAGGAAATGCAAGTCTGATATTCGATGTCGCCGGTCAAGTAGCCGGCGCCATCGAGTCGCTGAGGGATATCACCGATCGCCGACACATGGAAGATGAGTTGAAACAGAACGTTGAAGAACTGGAACGCTTTTAGTAAGCTGGCGATTGGACGGGAATTAAGAATGATACAGCTGAAAGAAGAGATCAACGAATTGCTGGGCCAGTTAAACCAGGAAGAAAAGTATAAGATTGTCATATAACCTTTCATTGGGAGGACTCAATAATGTTCAAAGAGGAAAGAGAAGCGCTTAAGTTTGATTGGAGCATGATAGGGGATATCGGGGAAGGTCGACCCAACCTCGGAAATACCATGGATGTGAGCGTCTACAGGCTGATGCAGTTTACCCTGAGGGATGTACTCATAAAAAATTACAATGCCCAAACCGCCGACAGGATATTCTATGATGCCGGAAAGCATGCCGGCAAAGAGTTTTTTAAAGAATTGATCACCTGCAAAGATGACTTCAATGAATTTGTGGTTGAACTCCAGGAATTGCTCAAAAATCTCAAAATTGGCATTTTGAGAATAGAGGAGGCCGACCTTGAGAAATTGACTTTCACCCTGACCGTTGCTGAAGATCTGGATTGCTCCGGTTTGCCGGCCAGCGATGAAGCGATTTGCACCTATGATGAGGGATTTATCAGCGGGCTGCTATCCGAGTTTACCGGAAAAAACTTCAGCGCAAAAGAAGTCGATTGTTGGTGTTCCGGCGATAGAGTCTGCCGGTTTGAAGCAAAATCGGTAGCCTAAGGTCTAAATGAATGCTGAATGTAAAAGAAGAAGATATAGATAAGATAACCGAAGCATTTTATCTCATTCTCAAAGGTAAAAAACCTGCACCGATTGAGCTGCCTGAAGATTATCCGGACAATGAGATCAAGCAGGCGGTGAACTATATTAATAAATTCATAACCGAATATAACGGCAGTACGGATTGGGTCTACAATTTATCCAAAGGAGATTTGAGTTTTGAGGCTCCCAAAGGCAAACTCTTAATCCTGCAATCGTTGAAGAACCTGCAGGCCAGTCTAAGACATTTGACCTGGACGACTCAACAAATCTCTAAGGGTGATTTCAGTCATATAGTCGATTTTATGGGAGATTTTTCGGCTGCTTTCAATAGTATGGCTCAGCAGCTAAAAGATTCCTTCGCGGAACGCAAAAAAGCAAATGAAGCCCTTCAAAACCAGATCAATGAAATGAATGATGCCCGCCGGGCCATGCTGAACATGATGGAGGATCTTGATGAAGCCAGAAACCAGGCTGAAGATGCCACCAAGGCCAAGAGTGATTTTCTGGCAAACATGAGCCATGAGATTCGCACCCCCATGAATGCCGTCATCGGCATGACGCATCTGGCCATGAAAACCGAGCTTACTGCCAAGCAATACGACTATCTCAAAAAGATCGATATTTCCGCCAAGGCCCTGCTGGGAATCATCAACGACATCCTTGATTTCTCAAAAATCGAAGCCGGCAAACTGGACATGGAAGCCGTGGACTTTCAACTGGAGAATACCCTCGACAATATTTCTACGCTCGTGGGCATTAAAACCCAGGAAAAAGGACTTGAACTGCTTTTCAAAACCGATCCGGCAGTGCCGACGGCCCTTGTCGGTGATCCACTGCGACTTGGTCAAATTCTGATTAATTTGTCGAACAACGCTGTTAAATTTACAGATTCCGGGGAGGTCGTCATCAGCACTGAACTGGTCAGAAAAGATAAAGCACAGGTCACCTTGAAATTTTCAGTTCGCGATACCGGTATCGGCATGACGACAGAGCAGGCAGCCAAGTTGTTTCAACCGTTCTCACAGGCAGATTCCTCAACGACCCGAAAATACGGCGGCACCGGATTGGGATTGACCATCAGCAAGCGGCTGGCTGAGATGATGGGGGGAGAGATCAGGGTGGAAAGCCAGGCCGGTCAGGGTAGCACTTTCAGTTTTACGGCCAATTTTGGCCTGGGAAAAGAGGCGGCCAAAAAGAGTTTTCATCTTTCACGCGATCTGCGGCGCATGAAGGTCCTGGTGGTCGATGATAATGCCACCTCGAGGGAAATTTTGCAGGAGATGCTTGGGTCTTTTTCATTTGAGGTTACCCTGGCGGCATCCGGCCCAGAGGGAATCACAGAAATTGAAAAAGCCAATGAGGATAGGCCAATTGAGCTGGTCATCATGGATTGGAAGATGCCGGGCATGGACGGAATTGAAGCATCCAGACACATTAAAAATCATACTGGCTTGAACAAGATTCCAGCTATTCTTATGGTGACCGCCTACGGGCGTGAAGAGCTTATGCAGCAGGCCGAAGGGATGGGGCTCGAGGGCTTCCTGCTCAAGCCGGTCAGCCCTTCAATGCTCTTTGACGCCACGATACAGGCTTTTGGAGAGGCTGTACCTGAAATTTCAAGAGCTGCCCAGAGGCATCAAAAGGAAGCTGAAATGCTGCAACACTTGCAAGGTGCACATGTCCTGCTGGTTGAAGACAATGAGATCAACCAGCAGGTAGCCCGAGAGATTCTTGAAGGGGTGGGGTTGAATGTAGCTATAGCAACCAATGGTCAGGAGG
>JASFSK010000730.1:0-3057 GCA_050114455.1 Desulfobacterales bacterium
AAGTGTTTTCCTCTCATCGTCATAATGTAATGGTTTGATGAATTATTCGTGGGCTAACTTATTATTATGTCGATAGCGACTTTTTGGGCAATTTGGTTATTATCAAAATCACCTGCCATTTTTGAGCCTTTTCTCAAACTTTCGATTGTAGATATCTCATAAGTTTTAATTCGACAATTACCGAAATAGATGAAGATATGTTCTGAAATCATATCAATTTTATGATCGTCAAAAACTCGATACAAAGCAGGTACTTTCGCTTCAGGTTTTGTTATATGCAGAACGTTTTGCGTCTGCTTGCATTAGGTGTTCAATGTCAAATCTAACCTGATTGCCCTCATTTAGATTCTTCAAATTGGTGCCATTAATATCTGAATGATCGACAAACCATCCGTGCCATCTTACTGCTTCTATAGATGGAAACGGTCGGACTTACTAATAACTCCTGTTCTCCTCGGAAAGATACACTTTTTGTGTATTATTTTCTATAGTTTGAAAAATTTTGATCATATCCCCACCTTGAACGCCTGTACCATCTCTGCCGGGTATTTGCCAGACAACTTGTGTGTATATTAACCACTTTCCGCTTGGAAGATTGTCAAATTCGAAATTGCCATCGATATCGCAAGTGGTTATCATTAGATAACTTTTTATGCTTTGATCAAAATTTGACGCCTCACTAAAGCCTCCTTGTTTTCCAACTTTATAAAGTTCTTCGGTATAAGAGTTATAGGGCATTAAAATCACTTCTTCACCAGCACATGTCTTTATTTCCCCGTCGTTTGTTTTTAAAGTTGCTTTACCCTCTAGTCTACAATTCCCGGCTTCTAAGCCCAACTTCCAATCTTCGGGACGAAATGGCGTTTTAATCGTATAAGATTTTTGTTGAACACAGGAGATAAACATTATCAGAGCTAAATAAGAAACCATTACATACGCCAATTTATTCATCATCTTCCTCTTGCAATTTGGCGAGGTTGTAAAATTTTGTGCTATCTTACCAAAATCCTAACTATTAGTTTTTATTTATTTATTGAATATAAAATTTGGATACATGCACCTTATCGTATCTGGGAATAGAGTGTCAAATCGAAGTCAAATAAATTGGAATTTTGAAACTAAAAAAAGGTGAAACCGGTTTGCCGAATTCACCCTCAGAATCAAAAGATAATTTTTGGAAATCTTAAAAATACCGGCACTTAAAAAGTTAAAATAGATAGCAGTTTTCAAAACTCTTAGATGATTAATTAGGGGCTTGCCTCATACCAAATTTTACGGTCATAAGAATTGGAAGGTAGGATTTTTAATTTTAAAGATAGTATTTAGATTTTGTGGATAGTCAAATTTTCCACTTTGGACAATCAAGCTCCTTTATAGCCCGAGACCCATATCATGAAGGCTGGCCCAGTTTTTGGGGAGCAGGTCAGCCGGTCACAAAGTCTATTCAAAAGCAATTCCGAACTTGGAGGTAATCCAGACTCTTGCCTCTTCAACAGATTCAAATATTTCGGTTTCCCAGGGGGCACTACCAGTGGTGTTTTCATAGAGTTCCACAAGGCGCTTTGCCTGTGCATGGGTCGCCACCACCGCAACTATGAGTCTGGGGTTGGTCTGTGAAGCTCCTACATCCATGGCCGTGACTTCCTCCATGGCTTCGGTGTCAACATCGAACGATTCAACATCAAGCATGTCGAGGAGCTGATATCGCAGTTTGTCAAACCTCGAATCCCCATAAATACTTATATTGGATTGCAGTAAATCGTCACCGGTCAAAATTCCTTTGTATTTCCAATAGATTCCCTTTTCTTCCCAGATAGCTTCGTAGGGCATTCATTCCTCCCTGCATCATTCATGTTTTGCATATATCTTGCCTACTCAACAATTCGACCGTTATCGAAATCTATGATGATATTTTTTGAATATCATACCCTATTCAGGACTGTCAAACGCTCACGTTGTCGGAGAATTATGCATTGCGGTAAAGCATCATTGATGTAGGACTATCATGGCAGCCGTATCAATGGATACGATGTGCCGTCACCAAAATGTAATCCCCGATCCGGGCCTCGAATTTTTCCCGTTTGCCTAATCTATCGATCTGTGTTTAAAAGAATGTTCTGACTTTTGTAGTTTGATCTGCCTTATACCGTAAAAAAAGGAGAAACGAATATGAAAAGGGGCTCCTCCGCAAAAAAACTAACACCACTGTCTGACAACGCAGCAAAAAGGCTCATCGAGCTTATCAGTTGCTTAGAATACCTTGAAAAGTCAGGGCATTTGGTGCGCGTGCATTCAAAGGTTTCTTCAAAATACGAACTTGCCGGGATTGCAAGACAGTATGAAGGTAAAAAATGTGTGCTGTTTGAGCGCGTAAAGGGGAGCAAATATCCGGTGTTTATCGGAATGCTATGGAATCGAAACATTGTCGGAAAACTTTTCGGAATGCCCGGGGATAAGGTTCCTTTTGAAATTGCTGCTGCAATAGGATCCTGGAAAAATAATAAAAAAAAGTGGCCGTCTCGTGTACTGGCAAAAGGCCCTGCCAACGAGGTGATTGAAGAGAATGTCAACCTTTATAAACTTCCGATCCCGGTGCATGCCTTAAAGGACGGGGGCAGGTACTTTGACTGTTCGGTGGTTGTTGTAAAGAACCCGGAGACGGGAATGTCTAACACCTCCATCCATCGCTTGATGGTGACCCGCAAAGACCGCCTGACATTTCTGATTGACCCCGGCCGTCATTTGGGTGCCTATTTAGATATCATGGAAAAACGAAACAAACCCTTGCCGGTGACCATTAACAACGGTGTCGGCCTGGCCCCATGGCTGGCATCGATCACCCCGGCTTTAGGTGACGGTAAATACGCCATCGCCCATCATATTGTTGGCCGTCCAATCCATTTCATAAAAGCCCAGACGGTCGATGTGCCTGCATATGCCGACGCCCAATTTGTCATCGAGGCTGAAATTCTCCCCAATATTCGGGAAAAAGAGGGTCCCTTTGCCGAGGTTACAGGCTACTATGCATCGCGCGACAAGAGATGGGTGATGAGGGTA
>JASFSK010000731.1:0-3056 GCA_050114455.1 Desulfobacterales bacterium
GAAATGCACGTGAATCCGGAGCACCGGTTGCCGACTCTCAATACCATCAAAATTCCTGGGGGGATCGACGACATGAAACTTCGCCGCTTTTTGTTGGAAACCTTCAATCTTGAAATCGGTGGTGGTCTGGGTGATTTAAAGGGCAAAGTTTGGCGGGTTGGGTTGATGGGACATTCCTGCTCTGCTGAAAATGTCCTTTTCTTTTTGTCGGCCATAAGCCGTGCGTTGGCAAGACAAGGGCATAAAACCGATTTAGCGGCTGGAGCTGATGCGGCTATGGCCGAATTAAATGCCTGAATCGGTGAATTCGTTTTTAAGAAGGGAAAACACAAAAATGGATGTGAATGAGAGCCGAGCCGAGGATAGAATAATCTACTTTTCGCTCACTGTGTATTTTTACCTTACAGCCAAAACCCTCAAAAGTTATTGTTATTAGGAATTCTTCAATCTTCATACTATACATAACGACTTAAATCCCTGCGCATACATACACAGCGTTCTCGTCGATTGACCTGAATTTGAATGATAACGCCATCAATTCAAATGGCAGATGGGCAAGTAATTATGACGCTTTGTATAATTGTTCATACAAGATTTAGGTAATAAAAGAGAAAGATAAAATCATGCCTGTTATGAGATCGGTGTTATACGTACCCAGCAACAACCAAAAAATGGTCAGCAAGGCTCCCACCATTGCCTGCGATGTGTTGACGCTAGATTTGGAGGATTCGGTGCCCCCAGCGGAAAAACCCAAGGGCCGAGAAATGATTCAGCAATATTTGAAGGACGACCGGGAAAAGCAGATCGCCCCCAGCCTGTATGTGCGTGTCAACAATTGGGAAACCCAAATGACCAACGATGACCTCGAAGCCATCGTTTACCCGGGATTAAACGGAGTGTGTTTGGCAAAATGCGGCGATGCCGAAAATGTCAAACGCCTTGACTGGAAACTTGAAGAGCTGGAGCAGAGAAGAGGGATGGAAGTCGGCAGTGTGGCCATCCAATTGCTGATCGAGACCGCCAAGGGGGTCATAAACGCCTACCCGGCCGCCTGCGCCAGCCCCAGGGTCGATTCCCTGATCTTCGGTGCGGTAGATTTCACTAAAGACATGCGGGTCACCCTGACCTCTGAAGGACAGGAGCAGCTTTATGCCCGTTACCACACTGCCATTGCCGCCCGTGCCGCCGGTTGTGTAGCCATTGATTGTCCTTTTGTAGAACTCGAGGTGGAAGCCTTCAAAAAGAGCACCCGGGAAGGCCGGCAGATGGGATATGAGGGCAGAATGCTCATTCATCCCAGCCAGATCGAACCTTCCCATAAAATCTATACCCCGTCTGCCGAAGATGTCGAATGGGCCGAGGGTGTCAAAAAGGTTTTTGAGGAAGAGGGAATTGCCAAGGGTTCTGCCGCTGTAGCCTACAAAGGCAAAATGGTGGACACCCCGGTATACGAAAACGCTCTGCAGATATTGCGGACTATGGACGAGATCCATGCCTTTGAATCCAAGGGTTAACTGATATATGAGTTAATAAAGAGGCATTGGAGTGGGATATTTCTGATGCCTCTTTTCGGCTGCAGGCGCTGGTGATTTAAAATTTAAGATTTGTTTCGGATTTCCGCTTTACCCGGGTTAGGTGGGAGAATGAGAATAGTATTAGTCGGTCAAGGAGCTTTTGGCGAAAAAGCTCTAGACACCCTTATAAAAAAAGGTGAGAAAATTGTTGGGGTTTTTTGCCCCAATCATAAGATAGGTGACGCCATGACGGCGACCGCAGAAGCGGCCGGCCTCGCTCTTTTTCGCCCTGACAAGATGAAAGATACCGAAGTCCGGGAAGCCTATCTCGAGTTGAATCCGGATCTGGTGGTCCTGGCGTTCGTCACCGATATCATACCCGAAGTACTGATAGATATCCCGACTATCGGAACCATCTGCTATCATCCTTCCCTGCTGCCCAAACACCGCGGCGCCAGCGGTATAAACTGGGCCGTTATACAGGGAGATAAGCATACCGGACTGTCCATCCTCTGGGTGGACAAAGGCATCGACACCGGCCCCATCCTCTTGCAAAAAGAAATCGAAATCACTTCCGAGGACACGACAGGATCGCTGTACTTCAACCATCTCTTTCCATTGGGAATTGAAGCCATTGTCGAGGCGGTGGACCTTATTAAAAGCGGTAAGGCCCCCAAAATACCGCAGGATGACTCCCTCGCGACCTATGAGCCGCCTTGTGATGACCGAGTAGCAGCTATCGATTGGTCTAAATCCGCTGCCGAGGTACACAATCTGGTGCGGGGGTGTGACCCGCAACCGGGTGCATACTCGACTCTCAAAGGAAGAAAAATCAGATTCTACAATGCATTTTTAGCAGAGGCCTCCGAAGACATCTCGCCCGGACAGATCTTCGACATCGATGCGGAAGCTGTGGTAGTTGCTCTCAACGGCGGGGCCCTTAGAGTTGGTAAATTCAAAGCTGATAAGGGGGCCAAGTTGACGGCCGATGAGTTCGCAAAGGATATGGATCTGAAAGTGGGGATGAAATTTGGATCCTAACTATGATAATAACTAAGACCTAAGTTATCTGATGGCGTATTATCAGATAAAATTCGATACGGCATTCGTGAGACTAGATGGAGGTCAAAATGGTACTAGCACAACTATCAGTATATCCCATTGGAGAAGGCACCAGTTTAAGCCGGTTTGTCAAACAAGGAATCAGGGTTATCAAGGAATCCGGCTATACCTATGAAATCGGCGGCATGTCCACAGCCATCGAGGTTCCCAACCTGGACGTGCTGTTCAACCTAGTAAAAAAAATTCACCAGGCCCATGTAGATGCGGGCGGGCAGCGAATTGTCATCGACCTGAAGGTTGACGACAGGCGGGATAAAGATGCCACCATAGGAAGTAAACGAAACGCTGTAAAGTAAGGCGAAAGTTTTAAAAGTTGGAGTAGATAGATGAACGGCCGAGAGTTTAATCTGACAATGGCCGTCATTCCCCTGCCTTCGCAGGGGCAGGCTCTGCGAAGGCAGAAATCCAGATATTACAGCA
>JASFSK010000732.1:0-3053 GCA_050114455.1 Desulfobacterales bacterium
GCAGATCCTTTGGCTTTGGAAAGTATATACGGTAACCTGATTACCAATGCCCTCAACTACACTCCCCCTGGTGGGGAGATCCGGGTCAAGGCCGAGGTTGTCGGAATCAGCGTACGGGTGAGCGTCATCGACAACGGCTTCGGTATTGAGGCGCGGCACCTGGATAAAATATTTGAAAGGTTTTATCGGGTAAAAGACGAAAATACCCGAATGATTACCGGAACGGGGTTGGGATTGCCTATCGTGAAAGGATTGGTGGATTCCTTAGGGGGATTTATTGATGTGGAAAGCACGCCTGGAAGCGGCAGCGTCTTTATGGTGACTTTGCCCCTGAAAGACACCGCGGAGACGGATTAATTATGTTCCTTTCAGGGCGTTTAAGAATTCCCTGGCATCAACCTGTACTCTGGTCCACAATGCGAGTGTTCGTCTGGCCTGATATGCCAGGGCCGGCAGACCGTCCATGAACCTGATCTTGTTGCGCTTGGCCATATCCTGCCAAAAATTCTGGCTGCGGCCGTAGTTTAAATCGATGACCAACTGGCAGCCCGGCACCCGCAAATTCTGGATCAAAGCCGCCAGCTGCGGGGCTTCCTGGGGGCTGGAAACCGACGTTGCATTGACCACAATGTCCGCTGCTGGCGGCTTTTTCATAAGCTCCTCGATGGATCGTGCTTCGCCTTCGAATCGCTTTGCAATCTCTGCCGTTCTGTCCGGGTTGCGGCCTGCTACCCGTATGGTGCCGGCTCGCAACCAATTCAACATAAATACCACCGCCTTGGCGGCTCCACCGGTTCCAAAAACCAGGGCGGATTTGCCTGCAATTTCAAATTCGGCATCGGTTAAGGCATCCATGAAACCGATGGCATTGGTATTGTATCCCTTGAGGATATCACCGTTGCACACAATCGTGTTGATGGCACCAATAATGTTGGCACCCTCTGAAAGCTCATCCAGGTAAGGAATCACTTTCTCCTTGTATGGGACGGTGATGTTCGCACCGGCGATGTTCAGAATCCGGAGGCTTTGCAGTGCCTGACCGACGTGTTGCGGGCTTATTTTAAACGGAACGTAAATCCCCTGCATGCCGATGCGTCGCAAGACCCTGGTAAACATGGCGGGCGATTTTGATCCATATACCCGTTCATCACTTAAAATACAAAATACTTTCATCTGCTCTTTTTACATGTCCAACAACCCTTTGATGCTTTCGGTGATCTGATCAGCGGAGGCCGGCTTGGCGAGATAATCATCGGCTTCCGTGCTCATTCCGTCTCTGTGAGAGTAGCGTGTCGAAGTTACATGAGAGGCCACGGCAGTCAGCAGGATGACGGGTATTTCTGCAAACCGATCATCTGCTTTTAATTCGGCGCATACCTGGTAACCGTCTTTGCCGGGCATCATGACATCCAGCACAATTGCATCCGGCGGATTGGCCTTGACTTTGTCCAATCCCTCCTCACCGTCATAGGCGACCTCGACGTCGAAGCCTTCTTTTTCCAGATTCTGCTGGACGATGCCGGCGAAATCAGGTTCGTCATCCACCACAAGAATCCTTTTCTTTTCTGCCATTTGCGCCTCCTTTGCATCTTGATATCATGTCTGAGCTATTGATAATAAGAGAGATATAACCTGAGGACGGAAACCCTCCAACTCCTACAAATTCCAGGTATTCATCGGCGACTTTGCCGCTCAATCAACCTGTGGTCGGGGATAAAGGTCAGCTTCTTCCACAATTCCCGGCACTTTTTCTTCCCATTCGATGGCCATGACGTGAAAACCGGCCACACCTTCAACTTCTTTGAGTCGCTGAATGGCTTCCACACAAATTTTTAGGCCTTCTTCAGCCTGTTTTTCTTTGGGCCTGTCGGCCAACCGTTTGATGATTTCGTCCGGGACATCCATACCCGGAACTCTTTTGCTCATATATCTGGCCATGCCCACATTTTTCATGGGGGTCAGCCCGGCCAGAATATACGCTTTTTCGTGCAGCCCCCGGTCACGGACCTGTTTCATCCATTCTTCAAATTTATCGAGGTTGTAAATGCATTGGGTTTGGATGAATTCAACGCCGGCCGCTATTTTCTTTGCCAGACGCGGAACGCGAATTTCGAAAGGGTCGGCAAACGGGTTGGCGGCGGCGCCCACAAACATCTGGGGTGGACGTTTGATTTCATCACCGCCAAGGAATTTTCCCTCATCACGCATAAAGCGTAGCGTCTGAATCAGCTGCATGGAATCCAGATCATGGACATTTTGCCCTTGGGCGCAATCGCCGAAACTCTGGTGATCACCAGACAGGCATAAAACATTGTTGATATCAAATGACGCCGCCCCCAAAATATCGCTCTGTAGCGCGATACGATTGCGATCACGGGTGACCATCTGCAGCACCGGTTCAAGCCCCATGAGTTTTAATCGGATGCAGGCGGCCAGACTGCACATGCGTGTCACCGATGTCTGGTTGTCCGTAATATTGATGGCATCCACATGATCCTTAATGAGTTCTGCCTTTTTAATGATCGCTTCCGGGTCGCTACCACGGGGAGGGCCGCACTCGGAAGTAACGGCATGGTGCCCGGCGGCCAGGATTTTTTCAAGTTTGCTGTCTGTTTTCAATTCCATTACTGCACATCCTCCCTTTTTACTTTGCGGGGCCCCCCGGCTCTGTCCGTGGACCAATCCTTTATCGGCGCCAGTTTTTCATATTCATCAATTTTTTCAAGTGCTTTCAGACGATCGACGATCAACTGCCAGCCACAATCAATTTCCTGATTAATTTCACATTTACCGGTTGTTGATCCGCCGCAGGGTCCGTTGAGGAGCCGTTTGGCACAACGCGAGATCGGGCAAATCCCCCCGGTCGTAGCCAGCAGACAGTTGCCGCAGGCCTGACATCGTTCGGTCCACAGCCCGCGCTCTTCGGTGGCGCCTAAAAAACAGGTATTTACTCCGGGGTAAACCGGCGTGTTGCGGTATTTCTCGGCCATGAACTGCACGCCCACGCCGCAAGCCAGCGATACAACTGCGTCGTATTGATCGATGTTATCACG
>JASFSK010000733.1:0-3044 GCA_050114455.1 Desulfobacterales bacterium
CATCCAGCTCAAGATTACGTTCTTTATTGGTTGCGTCCAACACCTCTCTGTAATACTCGTGTTGAATAAGTAAATTCATAATCTCATTGGTGCCGGTCCATATCTGAGTTAGACGTATGTCCCTAACCACTTTCTCAACGGGATAGATGTCCGTATAGCCGATGCCGCCCATCATCTGCATGGCTTTATTGGCAATTTCCCAGGCCGTGTCGGTGGCATACCGCTTGGCTTCACTGACGATCCTGCGGAGATTTTCTGACTTTGCATCCACAGACCGTGCAGCCATATAAACCAATGCCCTGGCAGCATCCAGTTTGGTAATGGCGTCGGCTACCATGAAATTGACCGCCTGAAATTTTCGAATGGGACGACCGAAAGCATGGCGCCTGTCACTGTAACGTACGGCAAGATCCAGAGCTCCCCGTACTCCCAGGCTAGCAGCAGCTGATGTCAACCTTTCGGGAATCATCATTTGGTTGAACACCATTGCCCCGCCGTGCAACTCACCAATCAGATTTTTCTTGGGCACCCGGACATTCCTGAAGACGAGCCTCCCGGTGCCGCCGCCGCGGGTACCTAAAAGCCCATAGTTGTATTCGGTTTCTACTCCGGGCCCGCGCTCCACCATTATCGCGCTGATACGTTGATACTTGTGGGCATTTTCTTCGAAATTGGTGAGGCAATATACCAGAAAGACATCGGCCTCGGTAGCGCCCACCACGAATCGTTTTTGTCCATTGACCACAAAATGATCGCCTTCCAGCACCGCACGTGTTGTGGCACCAAAAAAATCCGATCCTCCCCTTGGCTCGGTAAGGGCTTCGGCACTGATGATTTTTCCCCGCAAGATCGGTTTTAGAAAACGCTCTTTTTGTTCATCTGTGCCGAAAACATGCAATGCCTCACCGACAATGGACGGCATGACAAACGCACAGCCCAGAGTGGTGCCCAGCACACCGATTTCTTCGATGGCAAGCACTTCTGATGTCCATGGTAAATCTCTGCCGCCCCATTTGGATTCAAACCGCAGACCGAGCAACTTATGTGCAGCCAGCTTTTCGACATATTCACGCGGGTATTGGATTTCATCCCGGTCCAGGGCCCTGACAAAATCATGGGAAACCTCATTGCGGACAAATTCTCGGACCTCCTTTTGAATGGCTCTTTCTTCGTCGTTTAGCAATGATTCATAAAACATGGTTTCATCTCCTTTGTGATTTTTTGGGGATCTTGGAAAGGGAGGCGAATATTTGGTCTATGCGGGCTTTTTCAGGAAATATGAAAAAGTCATCCCCAGAAAAGATATCCCCGCGGCCACCTGAAACGGCATGGTAAATGACATGGTAGTGTCTGCCAGATACCCTCCCAGGGCCGGCCCCAGGGCCTGTCCAATACCGAAAAATAATGTGATAAAGCCCAGTCCGGCTGGCGCCAGTCGTGGGCCTACAAAATCACCGGCAGCCGCTGCCATAATTGTCGGTATGCTCCAGGCTGTCAACCCGAACAGGACGGCCGATATATAAAAGCCGAATTTGATCTTGACCAGCGCATAGATGAGATAAGACAGACCCAGTACCAAATAAGCCAACGCCGCGCCTCTGTTTCGCCCCAGGCGGTCAGATATGGTGCCCCAAATGATCCCGCAGAAAATGCTCAGGCCGCCCACCAAAGCCCACAAACCGCCGGCCCATTGCTGGGTCAAGCCCATTTCTTTAACCAGAAAGGCAGCAAAGAACATCATGTAGATAATGTAAGACAGGCCGTAAAAAAAATACACGGTACCCAGGTACCAAACAGACGGCATTCTGATTACGGAGGTCCACAGCGTTGATGCCGTTGATTTTGTCTCTAGCTGAACCGGAGAAACCGCCTCTGATTTATCCGATCCTATCTGTCGCAGCCCTTTTTCTTCCGGCCGGCTGCGGACAAACAAAAAAACAATCCCCGCAACCACCAGTACGGCGCTCCCCAGAATATACCATGAGAACCGCCACCCGTTTGGTCCAAATGCGGCCAATATCGGAGGGACTATCAAACCCGAAACAAGCGTACCGGTTCCGATTCCGGCAGAAATAATTCCGGTGGCAAATCCCCGGTTCTTAGCGGAAAACCAGGCTGATCCCAAAGCCATGGCCGGTACAAAAGACGCGCCGCTGCCAAGTCCGGTCAAAAGGCGCATGGTGAATGCAAAACCAAAGGAATCTGCCAGACCGGTCAGCATCATGGTTGTCCCCATTAGAATGACAGCCAATGTGATAACCAGGCGTGTTCCAAATCTGGAGGCCAGAAAGCCTCCAATTATCGCCATAGATAGGTAGCCGATGAAATTTCCGGTGCCCAAGAGGCCAAGCTGGGTGTAGTTGAAATGGAGTCCGTCTTTCATGGCAGGAAGGATGATTGTGTATGACATGCGACCAAATCCGTGGGAGGCAATCGTGGTTAGTAGCCCCATGAGAATGACGATCCAGCCATAGTGAAATTTACCTGGCTTCATGACATTACCTTTTGAAATTTGTTTTTTGGTGCTTGGATTTCTTTACTTTGAATCCGATATTTTCTATAATGCCCGATATTGAAACTGATATATCTATCGGTTTCAAAATAAAAGTGTTCTGGTGGAGATTATCAGCAATGACCAAATTTGAAAAAAGACTTTGTATCGTCGCTTTAGTATTTGTGGCAATATACCTGGGAGCTGCCGTAATTACCATCAAATATCGGATCGGCAAACCAGACAGAATAGAACGGCTGGAATCAACAAGCATTTCCCCTGCGGAAGGACAATTGCTGATGGCAGAGCTTTTTTTACCAGTGATGATACTGTTGACTCTCACCGTTTGTTATATCATCGTCAGAAAAACCCGGGCCAAAAAAGCCTTGCTGTTGGATGAACCTGATGATGAAAGCCCGGATTGATTAATATCAGGCCAGTTTTTGATCAAACTGTTTCAGATACTGCTCCCATTCCATGGGAAGCAGCTGCTTTTTTGCTGTGTTGCATTCCTTACAACAGGGAGCCACATTACCCTTTGTGCTTTTACCGC
>JASFSK010000734.1:0-3043 GCA_050114455.1 Desulfobacterales bacterium
CGACCCTTGGGTGGATTTTTCATTTTCGTTAAGCTTCCTGAAAACATGAATGCCGCTGAGCTGTTCTTGCGGGCCGTGGATAGAAATGTGGCCTTTGTCACCGGACAGCCTTTTTTTGTGGACGGCAGTGGGCACAATACCTTTCGTTTGTCCTACTCCCAGGTCGGTGAGGAGGACATGGAGGCCGCCATCCGCGAAATCGGTAATTTGATCAAAGATGAACTGAAAGGCACTTGATCTGGTAGCAAGAAAGCCAAGTCACGAGGATTCACAACAGTGTGATAACAATAGATGTTTTATTTGTGATGTTCATTGAAAAATCTACTTTCCAATTATTCTTTCTTTATATTATTTCAGTTAGTTATAGCATCTCTTAATCTCAATGGCAGGCAGCCTGATTCTCAAAAAAATTCCGTCATATTTTTGTCGCTGACTTTGAATATTGTGGCAGGAATAACTTATAACCTATTATATTCATGTTAGATTTTTTCTACTCTCTCCCTTCGGCACAATCCTTGCTTAAGTTCTGAAAAAAGCTTTATTCATACCCGGCAGGGCATAACAGAGAGATAGGAGACATAAAAATGACGCAAAGCAAAAACAAGGGTGGTAAAAATCACGAGGCTGAAATTGAAACCGGATTCAATTCAGTGATGGAAAGTCAAACCAAAAAAGAGTCATCTGGAAAGGAGGAAAGAGTCGTTGGCGTAGACGTTGGAACATCCAAGATCGTGTTTTCCGAGAAAAAAAATGGAAAAATTGATTTCAGCTCTCAGCGAAATGCCTTTATTTCGGTGGACTATTCCAAATTTACCGAGAAAATTCTGAATCAAAACCAAATAAAATATCACACCATCGACAATTCCCTGATTGTGTTTGGCGATGGGGCTGAAACCTTTGCCAATATGCTCAATACGGAGACCCGTCGTCCCATGTGTCAGGGTTTATTGAATCCCAAAGAAACGTATTCGGTTGAAATTATAAAGAAAATTTTAAGCGAATTGATTGAATCCGCGGAGCATACGGATTCAAAACTAAGTTTTTCAATACCTGATCCACCCAAAGGCTCCGAGACAGATATCATCTATCATGAGACCGTCCTCAAGCGTCATTTAGATCAAAAAGGGTATAACAGTACCAGTATTAATGAGGGATTGGCAGTTATTTTTTCCGAATTGGAGGACGAAAGTTTTACCGGGTTGGGTATCAGCGCCGGCGGCGGCATGTGCAATGTCTGTTTGGCTTACCTGTCGGTGCCGCTTGTCTCTTTCAGCATTAGCAAAGGTGGTGATTATATCGATGATGCAACCGCTTCGGTCACCGGCACAATTAATACCCGTGTGCGCGCAGTCAAGGAAAATGGTTTTGATCTCCAGAAAAAGCCTGACAATGAAATCGAAGATGCCCTTCATATCTATTACGATGACCTGATTGTGAGCCTCATTGGTGCTTTAAAAGAAAGCATCGTCAAGAACTCAACTACGTTAAAGCTGGATCGGCCGATCCCAGTCGTATTAAGTGGGGGCACCGCCAAGGTGCTCGGTTTCAAAGAGCGTTTCGAGCATTTTTTAAATTTGGAAGAAATTCCATTGGACTTCGGTAAGGTACGAATTGCGGAAGATCCCCTGAATGCAACTGCAAAAGGTGCTTTGATTGCCGCCATGCACGAAAATTAGAAGCAAAATCGAATTTTACTAAGGCCTGCTCCCTATCCAATCAGTTCTGCAGTGTTAGGTTATTAACGGTGCTGGTCTGATAACATGTTGTCAACAAAATGAAGGTTTCAGGTGTCATTGTTCAGCCCACCCTGGCCTCCGGCTCGTAGATCCTACGCCTCGGAGAGTGCAATATGATGGATTCTTACTGTTTAATGCAGGAGTTTCAAGCAATGTCCTATCTTCCAGATCCATGCAAAGCCAGGTCTGGGCCAGGGGTTTCAGGATGCTGCAAATTAGGTTACTGACACCCGAAACCTGACACCTGAACCCAAGATTTTTTTAACAATAATTTATCAGCGTACTATCCGCCCTTCTCAACACAATTCCGGCCTGTCCGATATAAGTAAAAGTTAAGAAGATCAGAGATCGCGATCCGATTTGTCACCCATAAAAAAATCGGAGTTTGAATGCATTGAACAGAGATGGACACGACTTGTTCCTTAAAATTGCCGCCAAAAAGCTATCGGCGAACTATTGAAGAATTATCGGTCGTCATCCCGGACCCGGCGCTGAAACTGGAATTTCTGAAACAGGCCATCCACGAGTATCAAAAGATATCTGAAACAGATACCTTTGACCCCGCAATAGCGCAAATTGAATTTCAAAACAATCTGCTGCACAAGGCAGAAGAAATTTGTCCCGACAGCAAAAAAGCCGCAGCAGATATCATCCAAACCGACGTCCATGCCGCCGCCGGTTCTAAAAAAAATTGGCGTTGCCAGATACGCCATGTTATCGGATCGGCAATTGTGATTTTTTTTCTGTTATATCTCAGCCCGGCACTCGCTCCTTTGGTGAGAAGCCTTGATTATGGCAAATTCATCAGTTTTGATTCAAAGAAGAACCCAACCAAAATCTCCAAAATTGTCATCCGAAAACCGATATCACCCACCCAACAACCCAGAAGCGAGAGCAGCTCGGGTTCAACTGTCGCTGAATCCTTAAACGATCGTAATTGGACGGGTCCGGATCTCAATTATTTTCGGAACCCCATATTGATCGCCCTAACTTCTCAAGAAAAAAAAGCATTCCTAACCAAAGATTATCTCCATTCGCAAGACCCTCAAAAAAAACCGAACTTGACCGCCTTTCGCTCTGGAATTCAAGAAAATAGGCCGGAGCTAGCCTTCGAACGCTTTCAAAGTCCGATTTTAATAGCCCTGGCGGCTAGACCGACCAAAACAAGCAGATCGCATCTAATCTTCCCGGAATTGTCGCCATCCATCAAAACCAAAGGCCATGGAACCGATTTGGTCTTTACCTTGGATTCAATTGGATCTGAAATTAATCGTAAGGGACCGGAGCCTTTTCTGGCAAGATTTCTG
>JASFSK010000735.1:0-3039 GCA_050114455.1 Desulfobacterales bacterium
GATGCTACTCCAGATCCTGAATTCGTTGGGCGTTTACATCAAAAAAAATGGGGCCAAGGCACACCCCAAAACATTTAAAACGCTGAATTCAGTTTTTTCAAGTCTTGATAAAGTAGTCATCTCAACGGGCATGGGAGCAGCCGATAAGAAAAAGATCCTAAACACTGAAATGGATCGGTACCAAAACTTAAGAATTCAGATTGCCAAAAGCAAAGCTGAAAAGAAAAAAGACAAGATCAAGCCCCAGGAATCTGGGCCGGCTTCAGCCGAGTCCTTTTTCCCGACTCCTGATAATGGTGGTAAAGAGTTTGAGAACGCCAAGCAGGTTCGGCAATTCTCGGCTGAAGATATGACCAAGGCTGTCGACGAGATTAAACAATACATACATGCTGAGATCGACGCCCTAAAGGTAGAGATTAAATCGTTGCTAAAGAAGGGATGACAACGGGTGCCGCCGGGTAGCAGTCGTCTGCTTTATTTAAAAGTTCGAATTTAACCAACACCTCAGGAAATGACATAATGTTATGTGGTTGAGAATCTCATTGAATTTCAGGAGCCAATTTCAATCTTGTCTGATTTTACCGGGCTGGGAGCATGAGACATGATTGTCATTTGTGAAAAATGCGGAAAGAAGTATCGTATTGACCCTGCCAAAATAATTGGTAAGGCCGCCAGTTTCAAGTGCCATATTTGCAGCCATGTCATCATGGCATATAAATCTGAGGAGTTTGCCGAGGGCCACCATATAAATTCAGACGCAAAGTCAACCGTTGATATGAACGACCAGTCCGTTGCTGCGAAAGAAGAATTCATACCTGATACTGCCACGGCCGATAACGTTAAAACCGAATCGGAGCTTCCTCGAAAGCTCAGGAGGGGCATTAGCCTGCGGGCCAAAATGCTGCTAGTGTTTCTATTTATGCCCATAATTATCATTGCCGTGGGTAGTCTTTACTATTTATGGTACATTGAAACAACTTCTCGTTTGTTGATTGAGGAAAGTTCAAAAATTACCACCAAGCTGGCTGACGATGAAATTTCCAACGCCAAGGCTGCAAAAGCGATGATGCAAAGTCGCGCCAATGAGTTGACCAATAAGGCGCGCTGGATTGCATTGATGGTCTTCGGTGTGATGCTATTGCTGGTTATTATCATTGTAACGTCATATATTTATCGGCTAACGGGAAAGATCCGCAAGCTTGCGGAGAAGGCCGAACGCATCGGTTCGGGTGAGTTCGAAGTGGCCATGGAGACAGATTCAGGAGATGAGATTGGTGATCTGAAAAGAGCCATCGCCAAAATGCAGAATAATATCCAGCTTTATATCGAGCGATTGCAGCAACGGCAATAATTCTCAAATACCTTTTTCATCGTACGGGTATCACGTTGTTTGACTAAATCGATAATGGTTTAAATCAAAGGTGCAACACTCAATTGGATAAAATAGCAGATACAAGAGGTTTAAAACTCGAATGATTACCGATATTGAAGCTAGAATCAATGAAGCTGAAGTTTGTCGATCGATGGGCTTATATGGAGACTCGCTTGATATATATGAAAGCATTCTATCGCTGGTCGACCCCCAGGACGATCATGTGCAGGCAACCATCCATAAAAGAATCAATTTGTTGAAAATTGAAATCGGCGATCAAGAAGAAGTCCAACCTCCGGTAGAAGATGAAAGCGATGCTATAATTGCCCCAAATGGACCTTTCGAAAAGACCGACACACCTGATATTTTGGCAAGTGCGGCCGCGTTTCAAGAAATGGGACTTTATCCTGAGGCGATAACCGAATATGAAAAGCTTTTCAAGGAGGAATATCCCCTTGAAAATTTAATTCCTCTCATAGCTGAATGTCTGTTGAAATTGCATTCCCCGGCTAAAGTTATAGTTGAATTTAATCAGATTGTCGGCAATCAAAACCTGGAAGAGGCAACTATCGGTCATATGAAGTTTTTGCTCGGACAGGAAATGGAAAAACGAGAGCACCGCGACCAAGCCCAAGATCTCTACAGGGAGGCCGGCAAGCTGGATCCATCGGATACTGAAATCGAGAAGCGATTGGCTTCGATCACCGCAACCACCCTCTCCGGTTCAAAGTATGACTATCTTTTAAAGGAAGGAATTGTCAGTACGGACCAGTTACAAAAGGCTTTCGCACTATCCAAAAAAATGAATAAAAGTGTGGAGTTTGTCCTGATCGAGCAATACCAAGTTGAAAAGGAGACCATCGGTAAGTCATTCTCACTTTTCTATAATTGTCCTTATAGGCCGTTTGACGATTCGATTCCAATACCGGTCGAGTTGCTGACCAATCTCAAAAAGACGTTTTTACTCAATGAGATTTGGGTCCCTCTCAGCTGGGACAAAAACGGCATGGAAGTCTTAATCGATGATCCCCGGAATTTGAACAAGACCGATAACATCAAAACCCTGATGAAGACCACCAAGATTAATTTTTCAGTGGCCATTCGGGAGGACATCCAACAATTCATAAAGGTTTTTTTTGATGAAGACAGGCAGACAGATGAAGTTCCCGCAGTGGATGAGGTTTTGGATGATTTTGACCTGATTCCGGATATTTCTTTTGAGGAGGAAGAGGAAGATGTCGAGTTTGAGGAAGCAGATGAGGCTTCCAGTCAGGTTGTCAGATTGGTGGACCAAACCATCATTGCAGCTTACCGTAAAAATGCTTCCGACATTCACATCGAACCATCTCCGGTTACCAAAGCCACAACGATCCGATTTCGCTTGGATGGCGTCTGCCAGGAATACATGAAGGTTCCGAATTCGATTGTGCGAGGTATTATTTCCAGAGTTAAAATTATGTCAAATCTGGATATCGCCGAAAAGCGTCTGCCGCAAGACGGAAAAATAAAATTCAAGCGCAAAGGGGTACCTGCCTTCGAGTTGCGGGTTGCCACTTTGCCCACTGCCGGTGGTTACGAAGATGTGGTTATGAGGATTTTGGCATCTGCCGGCGCAATGAAAATTGACGAGATGGGACTGACGGATCGGAACCTGGAAGTGCTGAGAT
>JASFSK010000736.1:0-3035 GCA_050114455.1 Desulfobacterales bacterium
CGTTCAATCGATGAATCATTTTCCGTTCAGGGGAGTAATTGCTGTGAGTAGAAGAGGCCAATGAATAGCTCCATTTAAGCTTGATCGGCAACCTGCCGGATTGCGCTAACGGCGCTTTTTCCGCCAACGATTTACCAGGGCCAGTAAGATCAACATAAAAATGATAATCAGAATTAAATATACTTCGGCCAACATCGTGCCATACCCGACATTGGAACGTTCTCGATACACGCGGTAAATATAACTCGTGACGGTATCCGTCGCCCCACCGGGTCCGCCGGCGGTCACATTGATGACAATATCGGCCAGTTTCAATTTGAAAATGATCCTAAGAATGATAACCGTAATACTGACCGGTACCATTAACGGGAAGACAATCTTGAAGAGCGACTGTCTGGCATTGGCTCCATCCATGGTGGCGGCTTCCAGAATATCCTTGGGAATGGCTTGCAGCCCTGCCAGCAGAAGAATCATCATGAAAGGGATAAACATCCAGCCATCCATCACTTCGATGCTGATGCGTGCCAGCCAGGGTGTAGAGAAAAAGGCCGGTGTGTCCCACCCCAGAAAACGCGCAAAGGTCGCAGCCGGCCCGAACCGGTATTCCATCAGTGATTTGCCGATCATCCAGCTAACAGCCACCGGGCTCAACATGAAAGGCATTAAAAAGGCAACACGAAAAAATTTGCGGGCACGGATTTGGGCATTGATTAACAACGCTAATCCGAAGGCGATCACAAATTCCACTGCTATCGTGGCGATGTAATAGACGGTGTTTCCGAGCGCGTTCCAGTAATAAGTGTCCTGAAGGAGTTCCCGGAAATTGTCCAGACCATTAAACTGACGGCCTTCGAAAGAACTCAGGTTCCAGTCGGTAAAGGCGATATACAACCCGAAAAAAGTTGGAAAGATCACTACCGAAATGGTGAATAAAAGCGCGGGCAGCAAAAACAGGCTGCGCCTGCCAAGCTCTCCTCTGATGAGCACCTGCCCGATTGCCAGGCAAACCGCCCAGAGCATATAGGCATATAGAATCGGACGCCAGTTTTCGAATCCGATTGAGATGGTGTTGCTCCGGTACAAAATTTGAATCAGAACAGTCGCTACCAGAATAAAAGACGCAAGTAGAATCATTCCCTGTCCGATTCTTTTCCGACTCAGGGGTATATTCTCTATACCGACTTTGAAATGCTTTTGACCATCCAGCGTAGATGAACTAGCCATTTATACCTGATCCTATGATCGAAAACAACAATCGGCTAACGGCATGATATCCGCCAGCCGATTGTTACTGCCTTCACTATAACCCAAGCGAAGCCTTATACAGCTTGATTTGTTTTTCCCTGCCGATTTGATCGGTGAGTTTTTCCCATGCGGCAGCTATTCTGTCGGCGAGTTCATCTTCGGCAGTACTGTAATACTGAAAAATGCCGGGGATGCGAGGTTCAATCGCAGCATTGGGATGGTTGTATGAATCGGATTGTGACTTCAGGTACGACGTGATAAATGCCTTGTCATAGCCGGCCTCTACCCACTCATCAATGTTGAAGTGACTCTGGCGATATGGTTGGAAACCAGATGGATAGGCAGCCGCCCAAAGCGATATGTCTTTGCCACCGATATGGGCGGCGGCACTCCAGGCTGCTTTGTGCTTTTTCGAATCACCGTCAACCCTTGCCATGACATAGACGCCCCAACCGATGTAGGCCATATTCGGTGCAAAATTGGGTCCGCTTGGCAGTTTATCCCATTTACCGGTCTTTGAATTGTAAACATCATCCGAGCCAGGCAAAATGGAGAATCCGGTCACATCACCCACAACCGAAGAGTCACTGGTTTTGACATTAGATCCGACATCTCCCCACCAGGACACCATCGAACCCGTGCCCGCCAGAAACTGTTGAAAGGCGGTGGTATTGGGATCGGCATTCAGTTGATTGGGGGGTTCCGAGGGCAGGGCGTCGATGACGTCCTGAATCGCCCGAACCCAGGCGGGATTATTGACCCGGGGTTTCATGGTATCGGCATCGAATAGCCAGGCTTTATCATCGGGATGCTTTGCATAGGCAGTGGCCCGGCTGCCCAGAAAATAGAACCCAAATCCACCCCAGCCCTTCGGCGGATCAAGATAGCCATAGGCATCCATACCTTGAAACTTCTTGCCGGCCAAAAACTTGGTCACTTCCTGAACCTTTTGCCAAGTTTTGGGGACCTCCCATTGGCCCTCATGGCCTTCGTCTTTCCAAGCTTTGGCCAAGCCGGCATCGGAGAAATAGTCGGTCCGGTAATTGAAGTTATGGCAATCACCATCGATTGAAATGCGATAGGTCTTGCCGTCCCAGGTCCCGACCGGCGCTTTCAGATAATGGACGTAATCATCCATATCGATCAGCTTTTTGATCCAATCCGGCATTTCAGAGGCCAAACCCTTACCACACACATCGCCTTCAAAAGGGGCGCCCATTTCAAGAACGTCGAAGTCAACCGTTCCAGTGGCGATTGCTTGCTGCAGCCGTGCGTTGTAATCCGCCTGGGCGAGGTCGATCCAGTCTATTTTGGCGCCCGTATATGCCTCCCAGGGCTTCAGGAAGCCGCGGAACAAAAAGTTGTGCAGGTTCTGGTTGTTGAGCCCCATGAAGGAAAGTTTTACGCCTTTGAATTCACCTTCTTTGACAGTGCTCTGGGTGCCCCCCAGGCACAGCGCACCGACTTTCTGCCAGTCCGAATCAGTTGGGGAGCCCTTCCCAACCCCTGGGATTTTAAGCATTTCAGCTCTCAGGTTGCTGTCAGCCCACGCTTCCCGGGTAAGCAGGTTCAGTCCACTGGTTGATCCCACGGCAAGAGCGCCGACGCCGGCTGCGGCGATTGCTGAATCCTTGATAAATTTACGGCGGGTGATCTTTTTTTCAGTCTTCATAACGTCCTCCTTTTCATTATTACATGTCATAATAATCCAACGGATGTTGCCCAGATTCGCGCATTTTGTCAAAAAAAGATTAAACGCGCTTTTGTTTCCCCCATAATTATTGAAAGTT
>JASFSK010000737.1:0-3031 GCA_050114455.1 Desulfobacterales bacterium
GATTATGTCAGCCAGATATTGGAAGTGTTTTTGGCCAGCATCACCGACATTGCCAAAAGGTCCGGTCAACGGATCGATATAGCCGATCTTAATAGTGTCCGCCGCGATCCCAGGCCCGCAAACAAAGGCAAAAACCGCCACACTTGCCAGAGTCAAGAGTAACTTTTTAGGCTTCATAACTACCTCCTTTCAGATGTTAAAGATTCGTTTTGAGTTGTAAAAATCCCGGTTTGAAATTATCAATTTGACCAGAAACCGATCAATCGAATCCACAATGTAAGATATCAAAAAATTGTACTTTCACCTCAATATTGGGCATAACAACTCACTATTAATGGTTCTTTGCCATGTTGTGTATGTAACATTGGCGTAAACGCATTCACTTTTCTATGAGGAGAATATCCACCCCCTTTCCTGATTCTGCCGAAATATCTGTTTTCGCCTAATGACCAATACTGCAGGCCCAGCAATTACTGCTTGACCATTCGGCGTTTGATTTGTTCAAAATTCATCGAGCCTTCGGGACTGCCCGTATGCAGAACGATAAGGGTTTTCAGCGGCTCATCACCAACCGGTTCACCGGCATGCACCACTCCCGAGTCGAAATAGACACAGTCGCCTTCTTCCAATATATATTCCCTGTCACCGTACGTGAATCGAATTTTTCCCTGGAGTACAAACAGCATTTCTTCACCGTCATGCTGAAAGCTGTATCTATAAGTGTCCTTAGACGGGTAGGATAGGATAAAAGGCTCCATGTGCTTGTTGGGATACGGGTTGGCCAAGGCTTCATAGGCATAGCCGAATTCTTCATCGCTGACGGCCATCCGGGTCCTTTCATTTTTCCTCACCACGGATATGATATCGTTTTGAGGAGCCTCATCCAAAATACTGGCAACCGTAGCGTCTAATTCTTTTGCAATGGTACTCAAAGTGGCAACTGGCGGGGCTTTGTCGGATTTTTCGACTTTGGAGAGATATCCTTTGGAATACCCGGTTTTATCGGCCAACATTTGGAGGGTGAAATTTTTCTTCAAGCGGAATTCCCGAATTCTTTTTCCAATTTCAGCCTCGTTGATCATTTCCACCCGGTGACGTCTTTAGGGATAACGTACTGATTTAATATTTTAAATCCGAAATATGTAACAAAATGTTATCTAAAAAGAAACAAGGACGGTAAATTTTCCAACGCAGTTAACGCCGGCTTCAATACTGCATTTGTTCATTATCAGCAGATTTCTACGAGTTTGCAAATTTTTTGTCAAGTCTTTTTGGAAGTCTTTGTGTTTCATTTGGCGATACATCACAAAGTAGTAATTTGTTTTTATTGAATAGATATCGACCTGAGTGTCGGCTATATGGAAACTAAGTTATAATATTATCACTGACTTGGTGTTTTGAAGCTGACCCCTCAATTGTTAACGAATAGGAAACATTTTCAGACCTTGTTATTTGTTTTGTATTTCGATATTCTAATTTTGTATTTTTATGCGATATGACTTCTGTTTTTGCGGATAGGTGGATTTTTTAGTCCACCTTAAAAAGCAGCGGATTAAATTAGATAAACAGGAGAAATTTCAATGCCCCTGATGACTGCAAAGCAATATGAAGAAAGCCTCAGACGTTTGAATCTGGTGGTCTACATGTTTGGCGAACGCTTGGAAGATGTGGTGGATGATCCCATCATACGGCCGTCCATGCAGGCAGTCGCTAAAACTTATGAACTGGCGCATCGGCCGGAGCATGAAGACCTCATGACAGCGACATCTCATATCTCCGGAAATAAGATAAACCGTTTCGTTCATATCCATCAGAGCACGGATGATTTGGTTAAAAAAAGCAAAATGGGTCGACTTTTGGGACGAGAAACCGGATGCTGCTTTCAGCGCTGCGTGGGAATGGATGCCCTTAATGCCCTGTCCATTGTTACCCATAATATCGACAAGAAGTACCGAACGCCATATAAAGAGCGTTTCTTGAAGTATCTGGCCTATGTCCAGGATAATGATTTCACCTGCGACGGTGCCATGACCGATCCCAAGGGAGATCGAAGTCTGCCGCCCCATAAACAGGCCGATCCGGATTTGTACCTGCATGTGGTTGAAGAAAGCAAAGACGGCATCGTGGTTCGGGGTGCCAAGGCCCACCAAACCGGTGCCGTCAATTCCCATGAGATCATTGTCATGCCCACCATCGCCATGCGCCCCGAAGATAAGGACTACGCGGTCTCCTTTGCACTGCCGGCAGATGCCGCAGGCATTTTTTATATCATGGGCCGCCAATCCTGTGACACCCGCAAACTGGAAGAGGGATTGCTGGATCGCGGCAATATCTTATTCGGCGGGCATGAGGCCCTGGTGGTGTTCGACAACGTGTTTGTTCCCTGGGAGCGGGTGTTCATGTACAAGGAGTACGACTTTGCCGGACAATTGGTGGAAAAGTTTGCGGCCTATCACCGCCAGAGCTATGCCTGCAAAGTCGGTGTCGGAGATGTATTGATCGGGGCCGCCCAGACAGCTGCCGAATATAACAATGCAGCCAAGGCATCTCATATCAAGGACAAAATCATCGAAATGAACCACCTGAACGAAACCCTGTATTGCGGTTGCATTGCCTGTGCCTCCGAGGGCATTCGCGAGCCCGGAGGAACATATTCGGTCAACACGCTGCTGGCAAACATTCACAAACAAAATGTAACCCGGTTTCCCTATGAAATTTCACGGATAGCCCAGGATATTGCCGGAGGCTTGATGGTCACCATGCCATCCGAGCAGGATTTCAGATCTCCACAGACCGCTAAATGGCTCGAAAAATACTACACCGCCCAGTGCGATGCGCCAACGCTAAATCGCATGCGTATTTTGAGACTCATTGAAAACATGACCCTGGGAGCCGCAGCCGTTGGCTACCTTACCGAATCCATGCACGGGGCCGGCTCGCCCCAGGCCCAGCGCATTATGATCTCCCGGCTGGTCAATATCGAAGAAAAGAAACGAGCGGCCAAGAAACTGTGTGGGATTGATGAAGAATA
>JASFSK010000738.1:0-3028 GCA_050114455.1 Desulfobacterales bacterium
GCCAGGCCTTTGCTCAAAGAGGTATTTAAAATTTTCCGAGCACTTCCCGCGATATAACGATTTTTTCGACTTCCTTGGTGCCCTCATAAATTTCCAACACCTTGGCGGCGCGGTAAAACCGTTCAATATCATAGTCGTTAAAATACCCGTATCCGCCGTGAAGCTGCAAAGCCTCATCGACCACCTCGACCGCCACGTGACAGGCGAATAATTTGGCCATGGCCGTCAGCTTCGTATCCGGTTTTCCCTGATCGAGCAGCCAGGCTGATTTGTAGACCATGGTTCGGGCGGTTTCGATCTTGGTCGCCATTTCAGCGATTTTAAACTGGGTGACCTGAAATGCGCCGAGAGGCCGTCCAAATTGTTTGCGGCCTTTGACGTGCTTGATGGACATGTCCAAGGCGCCCTGGGCCAAGCCGATCCCGTGTCCGGCGACGTAGGCCCGGGAATGATCAAAAAATTTCATGAGTTGAATGAATCCATTGCCTTCTGTCCCGAGAAGATTTTCCTTGGGCACCCTGACATTGTTAAAATACACGGCAGAGGTGTCCGAGGCTCTCAATCCCATTTTGCCGTGCATGGGATCGGCCTTGTAGCCGTCGCGATCGGTTTCCACAATCAAGATGCTATGGCGGGCGGTTTTGCGCTCAACTTCGGGATTGGTGAGACAGTACACCAACATAAACGTGCCGACCGTGCCGTTGCCGATCATCACCTTACTGCCGTTGATCACGTAATCGTCTCCATCCCTTACGGCGGTGGTGGCTGCGGCAGCGGTATCGCTGCCCGCGTCCGGTTCGGTAATCGCAAAGCCCATGATGGCATTTCCTTCAAACAGGGGTGGCAACCATTTCTGTTTTTGCTCTTCAGTCCCGAACAGGAGTAGTTCTTCGGCACCAAATGAAATCGAGCTGAGCTGCTGCCCGATACCCGGATCAACCTTCCAAAATTCCTCTAACACCATGGCCTGCTCTAAATAGCCGAGCCCTGGGCCCCCGTATGCTTCGGGAATGAAAAGACCGATCAGGTCCAACTCCCGTGCTTTTTGAACGATTTTATCCGGGTAGGATTCGTTGATGTCCAGATCTCTAGCCACGTCGGTAAATTCGCCTTTGGCAAATTCCCGGGCTGCTTTTTGAATGATTATTTGCTCTTTGCTCAGATCGAAATCCATGGTTTACTATCCTTTCTGCTTGTTTCAAAAATCGGTATAAAAATTTCTGCGTATATTAATTCTTAGAATCGGTTTTATGTTCGCTCGTTTACCCGTTCGCCGGCAACTGATAAATTGGTTGAGCCAGTTATGCCGGTTGGGTCAGTTGAGCGGGTTGAACCAGGCCAATTCGTAAATATGAGAAATCTAATTTTAAACCGCATGGTTGCACAACCGACTCAACGGGTCGACTGGCAACCGGTACACCGACTAAACATACTTATAGCGGTATATTCCCATGCCGTTTATCGGGTGCCGGACGGTGCTTGTTTTTTAGCATTCGCAGTGCTTTGATCAGCTGCGGCCGGGTTTCGCGTGGTTTGATCACGGAGTCCACCAGCATATTCGACGCTGCATGATAGGGGTTGGAATATTTATAGTCATATTCTTCTATTTTTTGCTGACGGAACTCATCCGGATTTTCGGCGGCCGCAATGTCTTTGCGAAAAATAAGGTTTACCGCCGCCGTGGTGTCCAAAACGACCAGTTGTGCGATCGGCCAGGCAAGCATCAAATCCACTCCCATTCCCACGCAACACATGCCCATAACGGCCCCGCCGTACTCCTTGCGCAAGGCCAGGGTGATCTTGGGTACGGTTGCCTCCGCATAGGCATACAGCATTTTAGCACCGTGACGAATGATGCCGGCGTGCTCCTGGGTTGCACCCGGAAAGTAGCCTGGCACATCCACGAGATTGATCAATGGGATGTTGAACGCATCACAGAATCGTATGAACCGGGCAGCTTTATCCGAAGCATCTACATCCAGGCACCCGGCCTTGATGCGGGGTTGATTGGCGACGATGCCGATGCTGCGCCCATCCATGCGTGCAAAACCAATGATGATATTGGGGGCAAAACGGGGCAAAACCTCGAAAAAATCTTGATTATCGACCAGCTGTAAAATTACCTGGTGCATGTCGTAGGATTTTTTAAAATCAGCCGGTACGATTTCCTCCAGACTGTCGTCGACGCGGTTGGGGTCATCACCGGTTTCTACCACCGGTGGCTGTTCATCGTTATTTGACGGCAGAAAACCGAGCAGTTTCCTGATGATATCGATACACTCTTGATCGCTGTCTGCCACGAAATGCGCCTGGCCGGTTTTCTCGCTGTGAACCTTGGCGCCGCCAAGTTCTTCGAGGCTGAAGTCTTCGCCGGTGACTGATTTGATAATTGCCGGTCCGGTAATGACCATATGGCTTTGACCTTTTACCATGACGATAAAATCGGTCAAGGCCGGTGAATAAACGGCAACCCCGGCGCTGGAACCCATCATTCCGGTAATCTGAGGGATCAATCCGGAAGCGGCCGTGTTCCGGTAAAACATACCGGCAACCCCTTTTGAAGCAAAGAATCCTTCGTGCAGGCGTCCGCCGCCGGAATCGTTCAGGGCAACCAGGGGGGCTTTAACCTTGATGGCCTCATCCATTATCCGACAAATTTTCTGGCCATGGATCGTGCCAACCGAGCCGCCCAGTACCGTAACGTCCTGGGCATAGGCAAAGACCTGCCGTCCATCGATAGTTCCATAACCGGTAACCACACCGTCTCCGGGAACTCTTTTTTCCTGCATACCGAAATCTATGGATTGGCTTTGGGCCAATTTGTGGACTTCAACAAAGCTGTCCGGGTCGAAAAGCAAATTAAGCCGTTCACGCGCAGTTAACTTTCCTCTTTGATGATGTCGCTCAACGGCTTTTGGTCCGCCACCGATCTCCGCCCGGCTTTCTAATGCAGACAGCCGCTCCATTTCGTTTTGATGTGTTTTGACTTGTGTCATTTCCACCATCCTCTTATTGAGATTCAATGAAT
>JASFSK010000739.1:0-3027 GCA_050114455.1 Desulfobacterales bacterium
GAGTCTGGGAGAGGGGGCTTCTTCGATCAGCTTCTGGTAACGTCGCTGAATCGTACATTCCCTTTCTCCCAGATGGGTTATGTTGCCGTTTTTGTCCCCAAGAATTTGAAATTCGATGTGCCGCGGGTTTTCGATATATTTTTCGATATAAAGCTCATCGTTTTTGAAGGCCGCAGCGGCCTCTGCTTTGGCGATGGCAAAATCCTCGCGAAGTGCGTTTTCATCGCTACAAACGCGGATGCCACGGCCGCCGCCGCCGCCGGAGGCCTTGACCACCACGGGGTATCCTATTTTCTTGCAAATATCCACAGCATTGTCCAGGTTAGTGACGCCGCCCGGGCTGCTTTCAATCACGGCAATTCCTGCTTCGGCCATAATTCTTTTGGCGGTAACTTTATCCCCTGCCAGCTGCAAGTTGTCCGGCGTTGGACCGATGAAAACGATGCGGTTGGCTTCACAGGCTTCTGCAAATTCTTTTTTCTCGGCCAAATAGCCATAGCCAGGATGGATAGCATCGGCACCGACCCTTTCAGCAGCCTGAATGATGTTTTCAATATTTAAATAGCTTGCAGCACTCATGGCAGGACCGATACAAATTGTTTCATCGGCTGCCTTGACATGCAAAGATTTTTGATCCGCCTCGGAATATACCGCAACACTTTGAATATCCAAATCCCGGCAGGCGCGAATGATGCGCAGGGCAATCTCACCGCGGTTGGCGACCAATATCTTCTTGAACATTTTCTTATCCAGTCTATTTAGCGGCGCTAGCGATTCAATCCGCTTCGATGACAAATATCAAATCATCATCTTTCAAAGGGCTCTCATTTTCAGGCAAGATCGCCACAACTTGACCGTTAGACGGACTTTTTATTTTTTGATACACTTTCATCGTCTCCAGCAGTCCCAATACCTGTTTTTTTTTGACCGTATCGCCAACCTCAACATAAGGGGCTGCATCTGGCGACGATTTGCGGTAAAAGACTCCCGACATCGGCGCTCGGACTTCCACTTTTTTTGTTGCCATGCTTTTCTGACTCCTTTCTGCGTGTTCTGATTGTTGTGGTGAATCCCCAATCGGCGTGATCGGGACCGGAACGTAAGCCTCAGATAATCTCCGCAAAGCTAGGTCGGCGGTGTGCCGTGGTTCTTGGCTCGCCGGGGCAATTTTTCGTGTTTATTGACGGTCAGTTCCAATGCTTCTATGATCTTTTTGCGTGAGTCAGCGGGTAGAATGATTTCATCTATCACCTGAGCGGTCCAACTGTGGGCTGTGTCAAATACGTCTACTTTCTCCCTGGCACGGTTGAGGTAGGCTTCATGGGCATCTGCTTCAATTCCCTTACCATAAACTTCCCTGTAATCCAGGGTTGAGGCTTCCACTGCAAATCGTGCAATCGGCCAGGCATAGGTCAAATCCGCCCCCATGCTTTTAAGGCCGCCCATTATCATACTGCCGGCGTCGGCATAAGCCTCCCGCAAGACAATACTGATCTTTGGTATGGTGCTTGTGGCATAGGCGTTGACTATTTTGCCCATATGGCGGATCAACCCCAGAGATTCCTGGGCCTCACCGGGAATCACCGGCGGCGTGTCCACAAGGTTTACCAGGGGGATGTTGTAGGCATCAAGAACTTGCAGAAAACGGTAGTACTTGTCGCAGGAGTTGATTTCCAGAATGCTGCCGGGATACTTGGGGTTGTTGGCTACCAGGCCTGCAACTTTTCCGTTAAACCTGCCGAAGCAGGTAATCAGGTTTTTAGCATATTCATTTTTAATTTCAAAGTACTCACCGTGGTCCACCAATTGCTCGATGACATCATGCATGTCGTAGGTCTTGTCAAACTCATCAGGAACCAGATCTGCCAGATTGCCCACCGATCTTTGAGGGTCATCGGGATTTTTCCATGGCGGCGATTTTTCTCTGAAGTTCTGTGGCAGATAGCAGAGCAATTGACGGCATTTTTTTATGGTTTCTTCATCGTCTTCACCCACGACATCACAGCTTCCAGTGAGTTGCATATGATAGTCGGCGCCGCCGATGCTGCGGTCGAATTTCTCGGATGTCGCGGCCATGGTCTGGCGCGGACCGCCGAGCCACATGTTGGCCGAAACCCGGCTCATGAAAAGAAAATCACACAGCGTCGGCAGGTAAGCACCGCCGGCAATGCAGGGCCCCATGAGTACTGTAATCTGAGGAATGACGCCTGAATACATGGATTGACGTCGAAAATACCAGTCGAAGCCGGCCGTGGCTACGTCCTCGTACCCAAGGCGCCCGCCCGAGGAGTCCAACAGGTTGACCATGGGAATGCCCCATTGGGCCGCCATTTCAAGCGGTCCGGCAAATTTTACAAGATGCTGGGCGCCGATGGATCCCCCCAAAACCGTAAAATCGCTGGCATGGATCATAACCAGACGGCCATTTACCCGGGCTGTACCGACGACAGCTCCGTCGCAGGGCGCCTCCGGGATGCGGCCGTCGATGCGCCTGCCGGTAGTGCCCACAACAGACCCCAGCTCGTTGAAGCTGTCTGGATCAATCAGGATTGCGATCCTTTCACGGGCGGTTAACTTACCCCGGCCATGTTGCCTTTCGATATGCTTTAGACCGCCACCCAGATTGTTTTTTCGCTGGATTTCTTCATATCGTTTAATGGCTTCAGCCATTCTTTTGCCCATGATAGGTTCCTTTATCCTCAGTCGTGTTTTTGATGCTATGTTTTAGTAGATCTAAATAGAAGCTGTTGAACCTGGCAATTATTTTGAGTGCGGCAATATCCATGGTTCACCAATACGATAGCTCTATCCTCATGTCCGGAACTAGGCCGGTTTTATAAATCGTCTCTTTTCGGGCATCGTTTCAGATTTATCTCTGCAAGCTCGCAGCGCCTTGACAATCCTGGGGCGGGTTTCCCGGGGATCGATTACTTCATGGACCGTGTAGTAAGTCGTAAACACCTTTCCCATGGTCATGACGCTGAAGTGTTCTTTGAGAATGCTCAGAAAAAAATTATAGACCTCATC
>JASFSK010000740.1:0-3027 GCA_050114455.1 Desulfobacterales bacterium
GTCGAAAGACAGAAAACAGGGTAGTTTGAATTCGGCCTCCGGCCTGGAGGAGCGATAGGGGCCTTCGCCCCGGAGCGAAGTTGGAATGTGAAAGGCGGAAGAGTAAAAATCAGCGACCACCAGCAGCTGGGGGTATGAGGATGGCCCCTGGAAGGGGCCCGGGCCACCTTGCTGCTGGTGGCCGCTGATTTTTAAAAAGATTTTTTTTTCTCTTTTAGATCGGATCTGTCAGTTTTAATAACCACTTGACCGATTTATCATCGGCGTATCTTGTCCATTTCAGTCGACTCTGGTGCTGGTCACTCAGCTGGTGTAGACCAATGAACCGTCACAATCAAACAAAAATTCTTTGTTATCAATTCGTGAGCCACCGGCATCGATCAAGTTTGCACACTGAAGCATGCTCTCGCCGAATCGGTGGAACCTTTTAAATTCTCTTCCCGCTAAATCGGGGAGGCTTATGAATTGAGTTAAAAAAAAGAATTCGCGAAGCGTATCCAAATAGCGGTTGTCATGTTGATACTAATTCCAGACTGATACACATCGCATTGTCCTTTTTTAGAAAATATGGCAAACGGAACATATTCATGACAACCGGTATAAATTGAATCGATATTTTGGATAATGATCATTGAATAAATTTATTCAATCTACGCTGAATAAATTTACATCCGATTGAGTTGCCAAGTATGGATTATCATTTATTACCTCAGAACACCCTCCTTTGATCATCTCAAAGCGGACGAACTAATTAATTGAAGTTGACAAATTGCCGTTTCTCAACCATTATAACTATTATGAAATATATGGTTTAACCCAAATCAATATGGAGGTCCAATATGCAAAGGACAGTTGATGTTACCACTGCACGACGGCAGTTTGGTACATTGCTTGATGAAGTCTTTTATAAGGGCGATGTTATTACGATTGAAAGAAAGGGGAAACCTCTCGCATGCTTAGTTCCCGCAAATTCGGAAAGCCATGTCCAGGTGCAAACACGCCTTGATTCCGAAAGGCAGCGGTTACTCGATCAGCTACACAGTCTACCTGCTCTTTCAATGAATGAAGATCCTACAGAAGTTTTACGTCAAATTCGTTCCCAAAGACGAAAACGAGCCTTAAAGAACCATGAATAACATTATTGTACCGGATGCAAATGTATATTTAGAAATGATTTATGGTCGATCCTTGCAGATGACTGCCAGACAGATGATATCTCATGCCATTGCAAGTGAAATTCAACTGGTTGCACCCAGTTTATTTTTAGATGAAATTACAGAGGTTTTTTGTGGGAATTTGGATGATCTCAAGAAAGTCCGGCAGCATCTTCTTTATCTTGAACAATTGGTAAACGAAAAAGCATTGCTAATTGTCGTCCCGAGCATTGATGCTAGAATGAAAGCTATTGAAATAGCGCGAACAGGAAATCCGAAGAGTGGTTTTCCTGAACTCAGCGATTCATTATACCACGCTTTGGCTATCCAATACGATGCCATATTCATTACCAATGATTCCAGGCATGTTGCCAAGGTAAAAAGATTCGGTCATGTGGAGAAGTTGGCCGATTATGCCAAAGTTTTTGAACAAATTGTATGATTCTGACATTTGGAGCGGTAGGAAAAAAGAGAGAACCGTTGCAAGGCAGGTGCAGCAGGATGTCCCTTGGCAGCCCTTCATTTTTTTGCTCCGCCCCAATCTTGATCAGGCACTGCCGTAGCGTTTTTGAATCACGAGGATGGAGCATGCTTGCCAGAAGGGTAAACCTAAAACCGTCCAGTTATGGCAGTCCCGCACCGGGGACTTCGACCTGAATAATTTCAATTTTTCCTCCGGGTTTGAGCCGGACTTCGTGTGGATCGAAAGATCCCGCTGTACATATAAACAGGGTGCGGCGATCCACGCCGCCTAACATGCAGGCATACGGCTTTGTCGATACCCTCAATCGGTGGGTGACATTTCCGCCTGCCTGTACTCTCATAACCTCCCCGGGATGGGGAGCGGCTACCCAGATAGCCCCTTGAGCATCCAAACAGATACCATCCGGAAATACGCCCTTTAGATTGGCCCAGATGCGGCGGTTTTTCAAGGTACCATCAGGCTGAATGTCAAAGGCGGTTAGGCGATTGCCCCAGGTTTCAGCGACGATCAATGTCCGTCCATCCGGAGTGATGACGGTACCGTTGGGAAAGTAAACTTCCTCGGCGACGATTCGGGCCTTTCCGTCTGGTGTCACCAGTACAATTTCCGCTGGTTTGACAGCAGCATTGGCTGCCAAATCAAAACCAAAGTTTCCGATATACGCCCGTCCTTTCGTGTCCACGACCATATCATTGCAATGAAATGATGCCAGATCTGCCAAATCGGCAACTTCCACCAATCCGCCGGGATCGAGTCGCAGTAGGCGCCGGTCCATCATCGACACCACCAGTAAACGTCCATCCGGCAACCACCCCAACCCGGAAGGAGAGGCTTGAACTTTCACTATTCTCTCGGCGTTTCCGTCAAGATCAAGTGTCATGACATGAAGGCCCTGCATGTCTGAAAACCAGAGCTTTCCACCATGCCAGCGCGGACCTTCCGGGAATAATAGGCCGTCCAGCAGAATTTTTGTATGGTTTGACATTTGAATTTGTTTCGTGCTTCGTGTTTCGAATTTCGGTTTTAAGTTATCGAGGTATCCGCCTCCACACCTCTTTTCAAAAGTACTAAGTTATCTCCTTCAGTTTCCAGAACCGTGATCGATGCATTATCGGGCTTGAAACAAACCACCCGGGTGTCGTTGATGGCCAACCCCACAGCAACATTGATGGCGATAAAATGGGTGAAAACGACGGTGTCTACGTTGATGGATACCAGCGCTTCGATGACCCCCTGTCGCCATTGCCGGAGATCCTGACCAAGATTGGGCCATGTGTCGGTCATCACTTCTTTGAGCCAGTGGACCCTGTTGGCAGGTGTTTCCGAAGGAAATCGAATTTCTCCGACGCGTGGCTCAACTGTAGCGGAAGCCTGCCAAATCTCGCACAA
>JASFSK010000741.1:0-3015 GCA_050114455.1 Desulfobacterales bacterium
TCAGAGATATCCAGGCTGCAGCAAATGACAATTTGCGAAAATAGGCTGAATATGTTAAACACGGCGACAAATGTCAACCGTAAATTAAGGCCGTCTCAAAGGCGAAACCAATTAAATCGGCCGTTCGACGAGATCATTCAACATCATTCAGCGGATTTTAGCTAAGGTTACCCGGACCCTCTTCCAGAGATCGTCTTCATTCCCCAAGCTCTGCCGGTAGCCGCTGATGTACATTGGCCAATCCGAAATGTAACTTTGGCGTTCTTAGTAGCAATGGAAAAAATAATTGTTCAGATATACGAGATCCAGGAACCGTACGAGGCAGAAAAACTTGTTGAGATGGGTGTGGATCGCATCGGCTCCGTAATCATTTCCGAAGCCGAATGGAAGCTGCCACAGGTGAAAGACACTATTCGGTGGGTTCAATCATCACCCGCAAAAAGTAGTTTGATACCCCTGTATAATAATTTGGATTCCGTCTTGCAAACCTTGGAATTTTATCAACCGGATATTGTCCACTTTTGCGAGTCTCTGGTGGATGCCCCGGATATCTGGGGTTACTGCCGCCGTTTGACCCAGCTTCAACAAAACGTAAAAAAGCAATTTCCGCAGATAGATATTATACGTTCCATCCCGATTGCCCAATCCAATCATAGCAATTCGGTTCCCACCCTGGAACTCGGCAAGTGGTTTGAACCGGTCAGTGATTTTTTTCTGACAGATACAATTTTGACCAGCGGATCGGCGTCGGAATTCGAAGTTCAACCGGTGCATGGATTTGTCGGCATCACCGGGCAGAGGTGCAACTGGAAAACGGCTGCAGATCTGGTTGAGGCATGTCGTATCCCGGTCATCCTGGCAGGCGGCATATCGCCGGAAAACGTGGTCGAGGGTATCCGGCGGGTACGGCCGGCCGGTATTGACAGCTGCACGCTGACCAATGCGGTTGACCCAAAAGGTTTTCCAATTCGATTTAAAAAAGATTTAAAAAAGGTCAAGCAGCTGGTCCAGGCGGTGCGTGAGGCAGAGAAGACCGCAGAATGAATTATTAGCAAACGATGGGTCACCCTTAAGTCAAAAAATTAAACAGAGAGGAATGGTCGAATATGTTGGAAAGTGGAGATTTGAGAAAAGGAGTAAAAATCGAGATTGACGGCGAACCGTACATCCTGGTCCAATTTGAGTTTGTTAAACCGGGCAAGGGCCAGGCGCTGTATAAGTGTAAATTGAAAAATATGGTCACCGGCGTTCAATTCGACAAAACGTTTCGATCCGGCGAGAAGTTCAAACAGCCGGATCTGGAAGAGCAGGAGATGGAATATCTTTATGCCGAAGGGAATCAATTCTGCTTTATGAACATGACGACCTACGAACAGGAGTACCTCAATGAAGAGCAGCTCGGCGATGCCAAAAATTTCCTCAAGGAAAATACTGTCTGTAACATATTGTTATTCGAAGGTCGCCCGATTGGGATCTCCCTGCCCATTTTCATCAACCTGAAAATCGAACAAACCGATCCCTGGGTCAAAGGAGATACGGCATCGGGGGATTCTAAACCGGCCACCCTGGAAACAGGCTATGTCCTTCAGGTGCCGCCGTTTATCGAAGAGGGCGAGCGGATAAAAATCGACACCCGCACCGGAGCGTATGTTGAGCGGGTTAAAGATTAAGCGGCCTCATCCGGATGCTACCAACCAGCATGGTGACCCGATGGTTTTGCTACATTCGATTGTTTAAGGTTAACCTTTTCAAGACGCTATTGAACATGTCGGGTCAACTGAATCAAATTCGTCACGACCACGTCTGCGGATAAGTTTGTGCAGCGGGGATCTTCCGCTCGCAGTCGAAGGGACCTTCGATCACCGGCAAATAAAACCGTTTGAAATCCGATGGTCTTGGCCGGGTATATGTCGTTGAGCATATCGTTGCCGACATAGAGCACCTCAGTCGATAAGATCCCCCGTACTCCCAGCTTCTCGGCGGCGAGCCTGAAAAGCTTGGGGGACGGTTTAGCGACTTCAAATCGGTAGGAATAAAAAACCAACTCGGGATCTATACCCAGCTCCTCGAAATTCTTACTTAAAAACCATCTGAACAAATAGGGGGTGTAAAATTGGGCATTGGATATGAGACCCATCAATATGCCCTGGCGCTGAAAGGTTGAAAGCATCTTTTGAAGGTTGGGCATTGGATAGACCGGGTTGACGATCAACTCAAACTCCAGCGCAAATTGCTTTACCATTTTGATGTCAACCCCAGGCAAAATCGTCGTCCATATTTGGTCAATCCTAACTTCGGGAAATTCAACGCCCCTGTCACGCAGTTGGGCATGCCGGGCCTTTATGGCCTGATAAAAATCGTCCAACAAAACCTTTGCGGTTTTATTGATCCCATATCGGGTGAGCAATTGATTGATTTGTCCGGATTGCGGGGACTTTTTATCAGCCAGGCTGATATCGCCGGATCCACTGATAAAAAGGGTACCGTAAATATCAAACAGCACGCATTTAATCCGATTGCCTATAGCTCCGTCCGGTTTAAGGGATGTTGGCTGCGGCGTCAGCCGGTGGAGATATTTTTGAACGTTTTTTATTTCTATCATATCATTTAATCGAGGTAATCCCCCCATTTTAGCAGGCTGAAATGCCCCAGATCCAGAAAGGCCTTGGCCAGCGCAACTTTGTCGATGCGGTGCTCAACCGGACTGGCGGCCACTTTATGGTAAATGCCGAACAGTTTCTGCCGATAGGCGACGGGGTTATAGTTTTGCTCTATCACCCGCCGGTTGTCCCGAACAAGATCTTGGCTGTCAGAAACATTGCCGGGCATGGAAAGAAACGGGTTTAACCGCACCAGCTTTTCAACGGCCAACTTGCTGGAAATCAGGTGAATGATAATCTCTTTTTGGGCAGTTTCATCCAAAATCCCAAAATCAATGACATCGTTTTCGGTCATGGAATCAAAGGCCTGAGAAATCAAACCCTCATCGATGGATAGGTTAAACAGGTGATAGGC
>JASFSK010000742.1:0-3012 GCA_050114455.1 Desulfobacterales bacterium
ACTTCCACCAGTGCTTCGCCAAATGTTTTCCGTGGATCCTTGAGTTCTTCCATTACTGTATCTCCTCCTCGATGGCCTGCAGGGCCTGCTCGGCAATCTTCATTTCCTCGTCCGTTACCTTCCAGTAATGGAAACCGGCTTTGTCTTCCATAAAAGGCACACCTTTTGACTTGATGGTGTCGGCGATGATCATTGACGGCTTGCCATTTTCAAAAGGGGCATCCGTGACGTAGCCATAAATCTGCTGTAAATCATTGCCGTCGATGACCCGAACCGACCAGCCGAATGCTTCCCAACGCTTGTCAAGCGGCTCGTAGCTCATGAAGTCCACCGTTCGTCCGCCGTGCTGAAATTTATTGCGGTCGACAAAACCCACCAGATTATCTAATTTGTGATGGCTGGCGGCGGCAGCGGCTTCCCAGTTGGAACCTTCGGCCAGTTCGCCATCGCCCAAAATCACATAGACTTTCGAATCCAGATTGTCCATTTTCAGTCCCATGGCCATACCACCGGCAATTGAAAGTCCGTGTCCCAGGGCACCGGTATTCGATTCGACGCCAGGCAATTTATGCATGTCCGGATGACCCCCCAGTTTTGTACACAGAGCGCCATAGGTATCCAAAAGTGATTTGTCAAAAAAGCCGCTTTCGGCCAGAGTTCCATAAAGAGCCAAACATTTATGGCCAGCTGAAAGGATAAAGCGATCCCTTGCGGGCCAATTCGGATTTTGGGGATCGACCCGCATAATTTTAAAATAAAGGGCCGTCAGTATGTCGGTGCAAGATAGTGCTCCTCCGATATGCCCGGCGCCACCGGCTTTGATCGTCCGCAATACATGTTTGCGAATTTGTACGGCGGTTTTCTTTAGTCTAATTTCTTCTTCACGATTTAGTTTTTGCAATTTTTTTCACATACTCCTTAATGTTTATTTGTCTATTTCGTAATTACGGCGATGAAATAGACGTAATATTCTTCTTAAATGGAATCCATTCCTCAAGTATTTACGTTATCGAAAGTCTATATCTATATGCTTAACTTGAAGCACACCCTTTAATGTCAGATCTCTACTCCTTCAGCAATGCCACCATAATGGCATCAACATATTCGGGTATTTCCGGTGGTGTGCGGCCCGATACATGCCGGCCGTCAACGACAGCCGCCCACTCCTCATTATATTCGCCGCCCATGATCTCAATGGAATCTTTGGACGCCTGCCAGCCTGTGGCTTTCTTTCCCTTTATTAGATCGGCAGCCGCTACCGGAATGCCGCCATGGCAGATGTAGGTTATGATCTTGCCAGCTGCATCCGCCTGTTTCAAGAATTCAAGCGGTGTTCCGGTTTCAACAATATTATAAGGGCACATCGCCCCCGGTATCTGAATGGCATCAAAATCATCCATGGTGACATCAGCCAATTTTTTAATTGAATAAAAGCTATCCGGGATTTCCTGAAGCGGCACCGACATGCCGAAATTGCCCTGAACGACATCCAGCCCCACCAACGGAGGCCTGGACCGTATGACGGGCGTAAAGGTTGCCAGCGTGACTTTTGCTCCCCGGTAGATGTACTCCATGACCGGTACAGCCAGTTCAATGTCTTCAAAGTCTTCGCCGGCAATCACCAGCATTTTCTTGCCGGCCAGAATGCCCTGGCGATGATCCTCAAATTGCGGATCGAATACTTTGCAAACGGCACGTAAAAAAGCCGGTGAATCCACCGAATCCCTGGCCGTGACGAGTTTGCCGTCGACGACCACCGGTGAATCTTCGAACTTGGCGATTTTTTTAAGCATATAATCGACCAGCCGGTTGCCAGTACAGGCTTTGCCTGCCATAAGGCCGCACCTGATCAGCGGCATGATGCCGGCGCCGATGCCCCCGACCATCGCACCGTTCTCGGCTGCGACGTTCAGAAAATCCCACACTTCGGCTTCAGTCACAATGACGTCTCCGGAATGCCCGCCCAATACAATTACCCCGTCGTAATTCTTGGCATCGGCATCTTTGAGGTTTTTACAGGTGTGCTTGGCCGGTCCCATGACCGGGATAGGGTCGAGAGTCAAACCCCACATCCCCACGACTCCCTTGGTCTTAATGTTGGGCCGGGTAAATTTGTAGACGACCCAATCGACACACAGAAATTCCAGCTCACCGCCGAATTCTCCCACATAAGAGGCCAGGTAATATGCTTGAAAGTCACTGAATTCACTGCCGACAAGGCAGGCGATTTTTTTTCCTGCCAAGGGTCCCTGGGGCTTGGTTTGTCCACCGTATCCACCTTGCCAGAAGATTATGTCTTTTTCTTGTACAATATCTATACCGGTCTGTTTTGCTAAATCGAGAACGCGGCCGACATAACTACTCCCAATGTTTTCTGGCATTTTGTCACTCCTTTTTTGTCTATCCCTATACTCAAACTGGAAAAAATTTTAATTTTCTGAGTGTTAAATTCCATCAAATATTTAATTGATCCGATAAAAACGCTTCGCATTGTCGCAAAATAGCCTCTTGATTTCATCCTGGGAAAATCCAGTGACCGCCCACTCAAGGGTTTCCAGCCAATCTTGGAGGCTTCCAGCAAGGGTGACCACCGGCCAATCACCGCCGAACATGACCCGATCGATGCCAAAACAGTCGATGACATGATCGAAATAGGGTTTAAGATCTTCTTTTTTCCAGTTATCATGATCTGCTTCAGTGATTATACCGGAAACTTTGCAGGCGACATTTTCAAATTCCGCCAATTGTTGTATTTCGCTGTCCCAGGGCTGGAGAAGATGATTTTTAATATCTGGCTTTCCAATGTGGTCCAAAATAAACTGAACATTGGGGCACTGTTTGACCAGTTTAATCGAATTGGCCATTTGTGGGTGGTAAATGCAGATGTCGAATGACCAGTTAAAATCGGCAAGCAGCTGGACACCCTTAATAAAATCCGGTTGAAGGCAAAACTCGATATCTTCTTCGAATTGGATGATCCGACGGATACCCTTAATAAGGCTGTTCGGTCGT
>JASFSK010000743.1:0-3009 GCA_050114455.1 Desulfobacterales bacterium
CCGGGAAGGCCGGGTTAAAAACCCGGATCAGCACCGTCAGGGCCCCGATGCCGAATCCAAAGACCCACCTGGCTCCTTGCATATGAGCTGCCGAAACCGGATCGGTCGCCATGTAGGCAAATGCAAACATGCTGCCACCAATGATCAAATGATCCAACGGATTCAGGGTCAGATAAGGCGAAGAACCTTCCGCCGCCACCAGGTTCAACAGCAAACCGGTGCCGAGCAGACCGATAATACAGCCAAAGATGATTCGGTAGTTGGCAATGCCCAAAATAATCAGAAATGCAGCGCCGACAAAGGCCAGAAAGGCCGACGTACCGCCAATGCTTCCGGGATAGAGACCGAATAACAGCTTTGCGCCGCTGTAGCCGGCATCGGCAAATGCAGATTGAACATTGCCGGAAGGTCCGGTAACAGCGGCGATCGAAAGTGGTGTTGCACCGGTGAACGCATCTATCGGCGCGGTCCTTCCGCCGCTCAGGACCGTCCAGATCGCGTCCCCGGAGTTCTGGGCCGGATAGGCAAAATAGAGAAAGGCCCTTCCGGTCAGGGCCGGGTTTAAAAAATTTCTGCCAGTTCCGCCGAAGATCTCCTTGCCGATCACGATGCCGAAGGATATGCCGAGAGCCGCCTGCCAAAGGGGGATGGTCGGCGGTAAGGTCAAGGGCAGCAGGGCGCAGGTAACCAGGACACCCTCGCTCAGCTCGTGCTTGCGTACGGATGCGAATAAGGTTTCCCAGGCAAACCCGAAGACATAAACCACGACGACAATTGGGACCACGGCCTTCAAACCAGTCCAAACCACCGGCCAAAAATCGGTGGTCAGGCCGGAAGCCAGATGGGACTGATACCCGACATTGTAGACACCAAAAGCATAGTGGGGCAGCAGAGCAATGATGACCAGCATCATGTACCTTTTGACATCCAGATTGTCCCTCACGTTGGGTGCCACCAGGCTCACCCGCGCCGGCGCAAAGAAGACCGTTTCAATCGACTCGTAAAAGGGCCACAGTTTTTCGAGTCTACCGCCTTTTTCAAAATGCCTGCGGGTGGATTCAAAGAATTTTTCAATTCGATTCATCGGCTCACCTGTTCTTTGTAAAACTCGGCTTTCGCTTTTTTCAATGTTTCAAAGAGCTCGATTTTCGATGGGCAGACATAGGAGCACAAAGCGCATTCAGCGCAATCCAGCAAGCCGTGTTCAAGGGATTCTTCGACTTCTCCGGCTAAAATGGCTTTGTAGGTAAACTGCGGAAGAATGTCGACCGGACAAACCAGGGTGCAGTAGCCGCAAGCAATACAGGCACGCTCGCCGCCATGCATGTTGCAATTGATCTCGAGGTTGTCACGGTTGACGGCCGAAAGAAACGCCCTTGAAAAGGTGGGCTTGCGATATCCGGGACTAAACAGCCCCAGCAACTCACCTTTGTGGTCGCCCTCAGGCAAAAGGTTGAGGGCGGTCTCCGAATATCCAAGATATGACTGTGGTGCAGTTTTGTAGCCGGTCAGGATACCACCTTGGATATAGCGCGAGCTTCCATTCTGTCCAGCGGCGATCACAGACAGTGGTGCTCCCATCCGGGTCATGGCATGTGAAGGTTGCGACGAAGCGGATCCACCCAATGATACAACCCGTTCGGTGGGGTAGACGCCGTTGCGCAACAGCCGGGCAATTGACACAACATCCTGACCGTCAATGAACCAGGCCCGGTTTTCCTTTGGTGAGGATTTTAGGCGATACAACAAGACGCCCGGGTCATGGGCAGGATAATTGCCAGTGTAGGTCAAATTGATGATATCTTTGAATGTTGACGCCAAGTCGGTAGATTGAGCGTGCCGGCAGACATAGACAGGCGCCGCAGCCAATTTGTTCAACACGTTCAATCCGAATCGAAATAAGGCTTCGTTGTCGTTGAGATAGACCTGGGGCAGCGGGTGGAAAGGCTCTAAGCTGTCAAGGCAGACAAACATGGCCGGCGGCACAACATCCGGCCGCGCGTGGTCTCTAAATGGCAACTCTTTGATCAGCGGCCAGAGTCCACCAGCGATGAGAGCCTGGACAACCTGTTCCCGGCTCATTTTGTCGATTTCCTCCCGGCTGTAACGCTCGAATTCGACCGCTTTTTCGGTTTTATCTAGCGTGATGATGATTTCTTGGATCACGCGACGGGCCCCATATCGGATGTCGCTGATGCACCCACCGCCGGGTGACAGAAATTTAATTTGCGGGTTGCGTTTGTCTTCGATCAGAGGAGAGCCTAAGGCGACACGATCCCCCTTTGCGATTTTCAAGCGGGGTTTCACGAAAGGGATGTGTTCGGGAAGGAGGGCCAAATGGGTTGGCTGCTCGGTTTTTTGTGCCGTTGCGGCTGGCGAGCCGGCAACTTTCAGGTTGTATCCTTTCCTTATTCGAACGTTTTCCATGGGGATCTTCCTGGATCGAAACAGCAGACACCTCAAAGAGTTCAGGGATAATTAGGATCCCTTGTTAAGTGCCTAATTTTTGAATGACCGCTTTCAATACTCAACACCGACGAAGAAAGCCTGGGTCTCAGCCAACCCTGGTCGAGCAACCAAACCTATTACATAAAGGTTTGTTTGGCGGTTGATGTTCAACCGAAATTCAACCATTTCTACTGGTGCTGAGCTGAACAGGGCTGTACCTCTCTTTTTTTGGGTTTCAGTTGGCTGTGAGAACAATCATGCGGTTGTTGACTGCGTTGACAGTTACAGCGGGCACAAGACGAACCGTGTGTGCCATCGCCGGCCGGCCGGTCTTTGATGAAGTAGACCACCAAGAACAGTGAGAAAATAAACAACGTAGCGGCAAATATGAGAATTAATTCTAACACAGTATTTTTTAATGTATTATGCTAAAAGTTTTCTGTAGATATTTGAATATAATATGAATACAGATATAATATCAAGTAAACTAATAATTGAGCATAAGGAGTAATATTAATAATCGAATCAGCAGTCGTCAAGATGATCTACCATGCTAACCTC
>JASFSK010000744.1:0-3005 GCA_050114455.1 Desulfobacterales bacterium
CCGCTCAATATTGATACGTTCACCAACTTTAGCTTGTCCGAAAGTTGTGGTTTGAAGCGTCTCCGGTGAAACATCGACTTCAAATCGTTTGCCGTCGATTTTCACGGCGGTCAGACAGGCTCCGCTGACGGAAATACTGTCACCGAGTTTTGAACCATCCAGCGCAAAATCAGCTTCAACAGTCAGGCGTTTGCCCTGGCCGGCAGACCGAATACCTGAAATCGTACCCAAACCCTCGATAATTCCAGTAAACATTGATTTGGCCGTCGCAGTGGTTTTGAATTGCTAAAATTTTTAATATGATTTAAGGCGCTTCGGTACAGTGAAATTGCTACAGTAAACTCCAATTACGAAACGAGTATAGAGGCTATTTTAATAGTCACCCGTTGTATTTTGTGCCATGAGCCTCAAGCTTTTGTTTCCGCCAATACTGAAATATAACAACTAATCCAAATTTTACAACTGACATGGGATCATTAAGATCACGCCACCCAATGTTATGACAAAGGCCCCTGATTGGCATCTAATTTTTGCTTTACTTCTTCAATCTTCACATCTTGCAACTACCCAAACTGATCGGTTCTAAGTTCTGGGTTCTGGGTTAAAACTGTCCGAAGAATTCCAATTAATTTTCATTTGACATTCAGGTAACATATCCCTCTAATAGGACGTCATCACCAAACCGGTGAATGACCATATCATTGATCGCTATACACTTGCTCATCTTTGCGACGCCCGGGCCGCTGCATATCGGGACGCCGTCATCTCCCCCAAGAATTTTTGGTGCGTAAAAAAAGCAGACCTTATCAACAACAGCATGGTTGAAGGCAGAGGCCAGCACCCGGCTGCCGCCCTCGATTAGCAGACTGGTAAGTTCCATGGCGCCCAGCTGCTCCATCAAAGGATCCATATCAATTAATTTATTCTTGAGCGGTGCTTCCAGCACCCTGGCGCCGGCCTTTTCAAGCGCATTCTTTTTATCTCTCGGCACATTGGGTCCCGCCACCAGCATGGTCGGAACAGCGGATTTTTGCCGTAATACCCGTGCATCTGCGTTAATGGACAAATGGGTATCCAAAATGATTCGCAGAGGATCACTGCCTTGCAGATCGGGCAGCCGGGTGGTCAGACTGGGGTCGTCGTTTCGGATCGTATTGATACCGACCATAATGGCATCTACCTTATGACGCAATTGATGAACGAACCGCCGCGCCGCTTCGCCGGTCACCCAGCGAGAGTCTCCCGTACGAGTGGCAATTCGACCATCGAGGGTAGCTGCACATTTTGCTATGACGAAAGGCCGGCCAGTGCCGACATATTTTATAAAAAACTCATTCAGTTTTTTGGCCTGGGCCTCGCAAACACCTGTTGTTACGGACACCCCGTTTCGTTCTAAAAATTCAGCGCCGTGCCCGGCCACTTTCTTGTTCGGATCTTTCATGGCCGCAACCACACGGCCAATGCCGGAAGCCAGGATCTTGTGGGTACATGGCGGGGTACGTCCGGAGTGATTGCATGGTTCGAGTGTAACATAAAGGGTGGCTCCCTTCGCAAGACCTCCGGCAGCGTCAAGCGCATTGACCTCTGCATGGGGTTCGCCGGCGGACTTGTGATATCCGCGGCCAACGACCTGGCCATCCTTTACAACCAAAGCACCTACCATGGGATTCGGAGAAGTCGTCCCTTCGCCCTTGCTAGCAAGATCCAGGGCAAGGTTCATAAAATAAATATCATCCATAATACCTTTAAAATTGAAGTTATCAGACAAACATCAGAAGGCAGAAGTCGGAAGACAGAGGACAGAACACAGAAGACAGATTAATGTGATTTAGAGCGTTGGGATCGTTTTGCTTTTGGTATCCGGCCATCTGTCTTTTCGTGGTTACTTAGAAGGCTTCTCAGTTCGGAAACAAAATCATTTACATCCTTGAACTCCCGATAAACCGAGGCAAATCGGACGTAAGCCACATCATCCAGGTCGTGGAGTTTTACCATAATTTTCTCACCAATGACGGAAGCTGGAAATTCTTTTTCGTCAATTTCTCTCAAATCGCGTTCCAGATCATCGATAAATTCTTCGATGACATTCATACTGATATTGCGTTTCTCACAGGCTTTTTTCACACCACTGCGCACTTTATCTCGATTGAATACTTCGCGACGACCGTCCTTTTTAATAATCATTATCGGAATTTCTTCAATATGCTCGTAGGTCGTAAAACGTCGGCTGCAATCGATGCATTCCCTGCGCCGCCGGATGACACTGGCATCCTTGCTCAACCTTGAATCGATAACCTTATTGTCAATTTCACCACAAAATGGGCATTTCATGAAATTTCTCCCCGACTATTGGAATCAATCTGCTTGACTTCAATTTCGGCCTCTCCCAGCAGTTCCATGGCCAGTGAATCTGAGTAACCGGACTGGTAATATATCTGTTGAATGCCGGCGTTGATAATCATCCGAGCACAGATGGAGCAAGGCTGATTCGTGCAAAAAATAGCGGCACCGTTCACGGATACACCATGGTAGGCCGCTTGTATGATAGCGTTTTGTTCGGCATGGATACCGCGACACAGCTCGTGCATTTTACCGGATTCGACACCCATTTTCTCCCGCAGACAACCGACCTCGAGGCAATGCTTCAAACCGGTTGGCGCACCGTTATAACCCGTTGATAAAATTCGCTTGTCTTTCACCAGCACGGCACCCACCGCCCGTCTGGTGCAGGTGGATCGTTCGGCGACTAGATTGGTGATATTCATGAAGTAGGTTTCCCAAGAAGGACGAAAGTGTTTTTTTGCCATGGTGAGTTGCAGCCTTTAGGTAAATTGGTATCACAAAAACGATGCAGACAGAAGCCCTTTAATGGGAGTTGATAAATGCTTTTCAACCCAGAACATTGAACCTTGAACCGCTCAACCTAGGTTAGATATTTTTGGCTCCCAGACGCTGTTCAATCCTTTCGAGGCTTCGGAAGTTATCAATCCGCTCCTGATGCCGCC
>JASFSK010000745.1:0-3002 GCA_050114455.1 Desulfobacterales bacterium
AGCCGGTGTAAAAAGTACGCCCACATTATTCATCAATGGCAGAGGTCTGCGGGGCGTTCCCAAGCCTTTAATATTAAATGAAATTTTGCGGTACAGCAAACAGAGTCTTGCCCCACCAAAATGAAATCTCCGAAATCTTAGAAAAGGTTTTGAGTGTCCTATGAAAAACACCTTTTGATAACGGATGCCAATCGTCTGGCGGCTTTTTTTAATTCGGATTCTTCATAATAAGCAAAGCACAAGCGGATATAATTTTTCAGGCTCATTTGCGGAGAAAATGCCACACCCGGTGCGAATCCCACATCATGGGTGTGCGCTTCTGCCAGCAATTTTTCGGCATCAATATCGGAGGGGAGTTCGACCCAGGTAAAAAACCCGCCATCTGGTTCAACGAAGGAAATGGAATCGGGAAGATATTTTCTCAGAGCCGAGTTTAATGCAGTCTTACGCGACAAATAGACCTCTTTAAGATGGCACAGCTGTTTGTGCTGCAGACCAAGTTCGATGGCGCTCTGAACGATTGCCGATGTAAACGGATTCAAGCCACCACCGCTGTAAATCACCCCGTTGGTCGTCAATCGACGCATCAAATCGGGATGGGTCTGGATCCAGCCCAGACGTAACCCAGGCGCCAGTATTTTGGAAAATGATCCAAGTGAAAGAACCGTTGCGGCTTCCGTAAATTTGGCCATGGGAGCAGGCGGTGATCCCGTATACGCCAGCAACTGATATACCTCATCGGCGACAACCAGAAAATGGTGCTTTTGACTTAATTCGACCAATTTCTGTCTGCGGGATGCAGAAAGATTGCAGCCCGTTGGATTGTGAAATGTCGGAACGGTATAACAAAATACCGGCTCTTGATCGGCCAATGCATCTTCAAGCGCTTCGATGATCAGCCCATCCTCATCCATGGGAAGTCCGACGACATTCAGACCATGGTCGGCGAATATCCCCAGGGCTAAGGAATAGGTCGGGTTTTCGACGAAAATGGTATCGCCCGGTTGTGTAAACAGCCCACAAATGAAATCCAATCCTTGAGAAATTCCTGTGGTGGTAAACAGATGATCCGGGTCCACTCGGTGTTTATAATGCTCACTGAGAAACCCGGCCAGTACGTCATGGAAGTACCAGTTTCCCTGTTCAGCGCCATAAGCTAGAATATAGGAATTATCCCGGTTGAGGCAATCTTCGGCAGCCTGCGCCAACAATGCCAGCGGGAGTAATGACGTGCCGGGCTGGCCGATGCTCAAATCGATTCTGTCAGACGGAAAATCAAAATTTGAGGTGATGATCTTGTTCTTGTCGACAACCATGTTCACTATATATGTTGATCTGAGGATATGTCGGCGTAATATTACTTTTCCTGGGCTTTCCGGACAATCTCATCAATTTGATTTTGGATTTCGGGAGACAACAGTGGTTCCAAATCTGTCGCCAGTATATCAAGGATTCTTTTCTCCGCAACCTCTAAAATATTTCTGCCGCCATCTTTTTCCCACAATTCCCAATTTCGGCGTTCCAGCAGACCAGGTATCCACAGTGCCTGACGAAAATGTTCAAACGTATGGTCCTGGCTTAAAAAGGTACCTCCCGGACCGACAGCCTTGATGGTATCCAGTGCAAGGGTTTCCTCCTCGATCACGAGTTTTGCGGCCATGCGGCGGACAGCCGCCATACATTCGTCGCAAAAAACCAGATCCGGGAAATCCACCACAAGATCCATATCCAGCTGCATGCCGTCCATCAAGTCCGCGATCAAACCGGTCACGGTTGCGATCATTCCGGTTTCAAATCCTGCCTGGGCATCCAGCGTTTTGGCATCTCTGAGCATTGCAGGCATCCGGATCGGCAGATCCAGATATTTGCCCATCTGGGCCATGGCGACTTTTAGAATGCCGAATTCGGGGCAGGCCATGGATACATTGCCGCTTTTCATATCCATTCCCCGTGCAAAACTGGTGTAGATAATCGGTGATCCGGGATTGATCAACTGTGATACGACCAAGCAAGCCAAAATTTCAGCATGCGCCTGGGCAACAGTGCCGGCAATCGTCACCGGCGAGGAGGTCCCCAGTATGGGACCGGAGCTTAACATCACCGGTATCTTCCGACGGCTCATTTCCATAAGGGCTTCCAGGGATTCGGAATCGATCGCCAAGGGCGGCAGCGTCAATACCCAACCGGAAATAAACGGCCTTTCCTGAAACCGTTTCTCGCTGCCCAACGCAATCGCCCCCATAGCGGCAGCGTCCTGGACACAGCGCGCTCCGAGCATGCCCCCGGTAATGTGTTTGGTCGTATTCTTGATGGTCGTGGCCCAGGTGTACCAATCATTAAAATCACCGGGAACCTCCTGGGGTGTCACCAACCCGCCGTTGACGCGGATACTGTCAAGTTGATCGGTAATGCGGGTCAAGGCGGCCAAATCATCGTTGGTTGCCGGCCGCTTTTGCCGGGTGTGGGGGTCGATGACATTCACCGCCATGGTCATACAGGCCAGGGCAGGTTCGTGAGCTTCGAAGGTGACATCATGTTTGGGATCACGGCCGAAAAGGGTCAGGTCTTTGCGTTTCGGCACCGATTCGATAGCCGTGTCAACCAATCGCTTCGGAATTCGAACCACATTGTCGGCTAAGATGTCAGCCCCGTTTTGTGACAAAACCTCAAGCGCCGCCTCGTGTGGAAGCCGCATGCCGATCTCTTCTAAAACTGTTAAGGATTGTTCATGGAGACGTCTGACCTCCGGATCGGATAAAAATTGAATGAGCGGTTTCATAATCTAGACCGTATTTGGACTGTACCGATTAGCAAATATGTTTTTCTGTTCTACGATGCAATATCTACCGGCGTCGATCTTACTATTTTTGGAATTTAATTCCATTGCTTTTGCAAACGCTCTAATGCTGAACCACCGGCTCACAGGTTTCAGATTCGGATACGACTTCGATTTCAATGGCCCCCTGCGCCGGACATACCGAATAGCATCCACCACAGCCGAC